>NZ_DAOMPX010000007.1:0-46401 GCF_035445025.1 Citricoccus sp.
GGCAGCACGTACTGCCGGGCCGGAGCCTTCGCGGGGACGGGGCTCAGTTCGTGGTGGAGCCCTGGGTGTAGTCCAGCTCGACCTCGCCTGCGGCGGAGCCGTTGCCGGCGGTGAGGGACTGCGTGCTGCCGGCCTTCAGCGCCGCCAGGCGGGCCTCGACCTCGGTCTGCTCGCCCAGGTCCTCCAGGGACTCGAACTGGGCGTCCAGGGACGAGGCGGCCAGCTCGTTCTGGCCGCGGACCCGGGCCTCCTCGCGGCGGACCTTCTCCTCGAACCGGTTGACCTCCGAGGAGGGATCCAGGATGTCGATCGACTTCACGGCGTCATGCACGGCGGACTGTGCCTGGACCGACTTGGCGCGGGCCACCAGCTCGTCGCGCTTGGACACCAGCTGCTGGCGCTTGGTCTTCATCTGGTCCAGCCCGGTCTTGAGCTTGTCCACGATCTCGGACTGGGAGGCGATGGTCGGCTCGGCGGCCTTCGCCTGGCGCTCGGCGTCCATCTGGCGCTCGATCGCGACCTTGGCCAGGTTGTCGAACTTGTCCGCGGAGGCGGTGTCACCCGAGGTGCGGAACTGGTCGGCCTTCTGGGAGGCGGCCAGGGCCTTCTGCCCCCAGCTCTTGGCGGCGTCCATGTCCTCGTTGTAGTCGTCCTGGATCATGCGCAGGTTGCCGATGGTCTGCGCCACGGCGGCCTCGGCCTCGGAGATGCTGTTGGTGTAGTCGCGGACCATCTGGTCCAGCATCTTCTGCGGATCCTCCGCCTTGTCCAGCATGGCGTTGATGTTGGCCTTCGCCAGGGTTGCGATACGGCCGAAAATGGACTGCTTAACCACGATGTCGCCTTCCGTTCTGCTTCTCTGGAACCCCGGCGTCTCCGGTGCCCCTGCTCCCGTGCCCCGCTACCGGGCGTTGGGTCCCGACGCCGGAGGGCGCCGGACATCTCTCATCCTGCCTTGGTCTCGGGTCATCCTGCCTAGAAACTACCGCCGCTGGCGTCACCGAATCCACCGCCGCCGAAGTCGCCGCCGCCCAGCCCGCCGCCGCCGAAGCCGCCGAAGCCGCCGCCGCCCCAGTCACCACCACCGTCATGGTCACCGCCGAGCAGGCCGCCCATGAGGATGCCCCCGAGGATGGCCCCGCCGAGGCCGCCGGCGAAGCTCCCGCCGGCCCCGCCGCCGTGACCGTAGCCGCCCCGGTGGCCGCCGTGGCCGTACCCCGCCCCGGCGTAGCCGCCGCCCCAGCTGCTGAGGTCCTGCTGGGCGAGCTGGCTGGCGCGGTCGGCCAGGGAGCTGGCCTGGTTCGCGAGGTTCAGCGCGGTCACCGGGTCCTGGCCGGAGATCCGCACGGCCTGCTGCAGGGTGCGCTCGGCCTCGGCCACCTTGGTGCGGGCCTGGGAGCCGACGGCGCCACGACGGGCCGCGATGAAGTCCTGGGTCCCGTCGATCTGGGCCTGCGCCTGCATGATCGCCGACTGGAGCGCCGAGGCGGCCCGCCGCTCCTGTTCCTGCCGGTCCCGGATGCCCGCGAGCGGCGCGTCGAGCTGACGATGGGCCTTCTCCAGCTGCTTCAGCAGGTCCACGGGATCGGGACGGCCCGAGCTGAACCCGGCCTTGACGCGGCCCAGGGTCTGCTCCACGCCGGCGATGGGTCCGGCGAGCTCGCGGTGCTGGCCGGCGTCCACGAGCGCCCGGGCCTGTGCGAGGTCCTGGGTCGTCTGGCTGACACCGACCCGCAGGTTCTCCATCGACTGGTCCAGGTGCTGGCGGGCCTTGGCCACGGCCTCCACCAGCGTGACCGTCTGGGCCACGGCCTCCTCGCCGGCGCGGATGGCCAGGACGGCGGTGGACCGGTCCGAGGCGGCCAGGGACTGCTCGGCCTTGGCCACGGCCGCCTGGACGAACTGGAGCCGCTCGCGGGCCTGGGTGGCGTTGTCGGTGACCTCCACGAGGGCCGAGTCCGCGTACTGGCCGTGCAGGTCGACGAGCTGCTGCTCGGCACCGGAGACGGTGTCGGCGACCTGGTCGGCGCGTGCCCTGAGGTCCTCCAGCGCCGAGTCGGCGCTGTCCTCGAGGTGGCGCAGGTCGTTGAATTCCTTCTGGTGTGCGGACAGGGACGCGCCGACGGCCTCACACCGGGCGATGATGTCCTTGAGCCAGGCCCGCTGCTGCTCCTCGGTGTCCGGGATGTGGTCGTCCAGCTGGTTCTGCAGCTGGAACGACTCCCGCATGTGGTCCTTCGCGATCTCGATGTCCTTGTGGAAGGTCTCCACCGACTCCTCGCCGTAGGAGGCCAGCGCGAAGCCCACCTCCTGCTCCGAGGACCGGATCGCGTCGTCCGCGGCGACCAGCAGGGAGCCCGCCTTGGTGCGCAGCGCCTCCACGCTCATCTCGTCCAGCGGGTCCCTGGGGCCCTGGGCGCCGCGGGCGGGCTGTGCCCCGGCGGCCTTCTTCTTCCGGGTGCGGCTGGCCAGGGCGATGCCGCCGCCGGCCAGGGCCGCCGCCACGAGGCCGCCGGCCAGCCAGCCGCCGGCCCCGCCCCCGCTCTCACCGGACTCGGCGGAACCGGACAGGGAGCCGTCGGTCGCATCGGCGATGCCCTCGACGGTGGACAGGGCGGGAGTGACCCAGTCGTCGTCACCCGGCGCCGGCATGGCCGGCAGGATGTACTCGGCCGAGATCTCCTGCTGCAGCGGCGCGATGCTGTTGGCCTGGTGCGCGTCGAAGCCGACCTGGCGGGACTCGACGGCGATGGCGAGGACGGACTCCTGGTCCCCGATGCCCTTGTCCTGGGCCACCTCGGCGATGAACTCACCGCTGCTCGCGGCGTCCCCGAAGTCGTCCACGTAGAGGACGTAGAGGCCCTGGCCCTCCGAACGGCGCAGGTCATCGATCGCCTGGCTGATCTCGTTCTCCTGGGCGGGGGTCAGGACCTGGGCCTCGTCCACCACGAACACGCCCGGCGGGATGTCCACGGCGGCCCGCGCGGCGTCCGCGAGCGCCAGTCCGGCCACGGCGGACAGTGCGGAGGCCCCGGTGACTCCCAGGGCCAGGACGGCGGGGGAGAGACGGGGCGGTGCGAGCGGGACGGCGTGGGACTTCATCGATCACCCTTCATGGCCCTGACCGGCCGGGACACCCTGAACCGGGGGCACGGTCGGCCGGCCGGTGGCGGCGGCGGCAGGGTCGCGCCGCGCGGACTGTGGCTTCCTCCTGAAGTCTATGGGCCCCGCTGCGCGGATCGCCACGAGCGCGACTGCGCCAACGGCGAACTATGGAGCCGGCTTCCAGCAATCCTCCAGAGAACATGCTCCAATCGAACAGGTGCACCGGGCAGGATGGACTGCGGACCAGGCCCGGCCCAGACCAGGAGCAGGACCGCCTCACCCGGGAGACCGGCAGGAAGGACGACGACCATGAACGACGCGGACCACCACGGACCCCAGTCCGGCGCAGGACGGGAGGCGGGGGGATCCGTCCCACCCCGCCCGGAGTCCCCGCCGTCGGGTCCTCGTGGCGACGACGTGCACGAGGTGTCCGCCAGCCGCGATCCCTACCCCCGCTGGGACGAGACCCAGGCGATGCCCGCCTACGGTGCCGCCCCGGGATCCGGACACCCCGCGGAACCCGGCCCGGCCGCGTACGGGCCGGGACCCCAGGGCGGTCCCGGCGACCAGGGTGCCCGCGGAGACCGGCCCGACAGGCTGGGCGGTGCCCGCCGGACGGTCGGCGTCGGCACGCTCGTCGCCGGGATGCTGCTGGCCGGCCTGGCCGGTGGCGGAGTGGCCGCTGGAGTCAACGCGGCCGCGGACACTGCGGACACTGCCGCCGGCACCACGCAGCAGCAGGACGGCGGCACGGTGCGGGAGCAGGGCCACGGCCTGGACATCAACCGGACCGAGGACGCCACGCTGGTCACGGCGGCCGCGGCCAAGGCCGCACCGTCCGTCGTCACGCTGTCGGTCACGGACGGGCAGTCCGCCGGATCGGGGTCCGGGGTGATCCTCGACGACCAGGGCCACATCCTGACCAACACCCACGTGGTGACCATGGGCGGCGCCTCCGGTGACGCCGACATCACGGTGCAGACCGCGGACGGCACCGTCCACACCGCCGAGGTCGTGGGCACGGATCCGGAGTCGGACCTGGCCGTGGTGAAGATCGACGCCGAGGGCCTGACCCCGATGGAGCTCGGTGAGTCCTCGACCCTGAACGTGGGGGACGCCGCGATCGCCATCGGTGCGCCGCTCGGGTTGTCCGGCACCGTGACCGACGGCATCGTCTCCAAGCTGAACCGGACCATCTCCGTGTCCTCCTCTGCCCCTCAGGACGGCGGTGAGGGCGGAGCCGAGGGGGCCCCGGAGTTCCGCATCCCCGGTCTCCCGGACCAGCAGCAGTCCAAGGGGTCCATCTTCATCAACGTCATCCAGACGGACGCGGCCATCAACCCGGGCAACTCGGGTGGAGCGCTCATCGACGCCGAGGGCCGGCTGATCGGGATCAACGTGGCGATCGCCTCCGCGGCCGGGGGTGCCGGCGAGGGGGCCGGGAACATCGGCGTGGGCTTCTCCATCCCCGTGGACTACGCGCAACGGATCGCGCAGGACCTGATCCGGAACGGCGAGGCCACGCACGGGTTCCTGGGCGTCTCGGTGACCCCGCAGCCTGCCACCCCGGCCGGGGCCGACGGCGCCCAGGCCAGTGGCGTGTCCGACGCGGACCAGGCCGCGCTGGCCTCCGGTGGCTTCAGCGCCGGCGCCCGCGTGGTTGATGTCGTCTCGGGCTCCCCGGCCGAGGAGGCCGGGCTGACGAAGGACGACGTCATCACGGGCGTCGGCGACCGTCCCGTGACGGACAGCCAGTCCCTGACCGCGGTGGTGCGCGAGTACCCCGAGGGCGGCACCGCCACCGTGCACTTCATGCGGGACGGCCAGGAGCAGTCGGCCGAGGTCACCTTCGTGTCCGGGGCGGAGCAGCAGTGAGCCCGTCGGTCGTGAGCCGGTCGACGCTGCCCACCCCGGCCGAGGCCGCCGCCGCGCACGGCTGGCACCGCGTGCTGGCGTTCGGCGCCCACCCGGACGACCTGGACTTCGGGGCGGCCGCCACCGTGGCCGGGCTGACGCGGGCCGGCGTGGAGGTCACCTACTGCGTGATGACCGACGGCGACGCCGGCGGCTTCGACCCCCGGGACCGTCACGCCATCGACGGACGCCGGCAGCAGGAACAGCGCGACGCGGCCGCCCTGCTGGGCGTGCGCGACGTGGAGTTCATGGGGGAGCGGGACGGATACCTCGAGCCCAGCCACGAGGTGGTCAAGCAGGTGGTGGCCCTGATGCGCCGGCACCGGCCGGACGCCGTGATCGCCATGCACCCGGAGCGGGACTGGAGCCGGCTCCAGCGGTCGCACCCGGATCACCTGGCCGCCGGCGAGGCCGTGGTGCGCGCCGCCTATCCGGCGGTCGAGAACCCCTTCGCGTACCCCGACCTGGCCGAGCAGGGCCTGGAGGCGTTCAAGCTGCGCTGGCTGGTGCTCTTCGGAGGCCCGGCCTCGCTGACCAACCTGGCCGTGGACGTGACCGGGACGGAGCAGCTGAAGCTGCAGGCCCTGCGCCACCACGTCTCCCAGCACCCGGACGTGCCCCGGATGGAGGCGTTCGTGCTGGACGCCATGGCGGGGCTGCACCGGACCTGGAGCCCGGACACGGAGGACGGGGGACCGGCCGGCGGCGAGCGCTACGCCGAGGCGTTCCACCTGGTGGCCGTCAACGACGAGAGCACCATCAGCGGGTTCTGAGCGGTTCGGTCACTCGCCCCCGGCCTCGTCCTGCTGTTCGGGCGGGGCCGGGGTGTTGTTGGGGTGGCCTCCGTAGATCGGGCCCTGGGTGACCTGGTGGACCAGGTCCACCGCGCCCAGCCGGACCGACGTCGGGGTCTCGGAACCGCCCTCCGGCTCCACCGTGACCGCCAGGTCGGCGTAGCGCTGGATACCGCGGAACGTCACCGGGTCCTGGAGGTCGTCCAGGTCGTAGGTCCCCAGGGTGTTGGGCGCCGCACCGTCGCGGGGGAACAACCACAACTGGTAGACGTTGCCCTCGCCCGGGTCGGGCAGGCCGGCGAAGGTCACGTAGGCCATGTCCCGGTCCCGGGAGATGTGGCCCTGCATGGACCCGCCCTCGGTGAGCGAGACCTGCTGGGTGGTGAAGGAGTCCTCGGCGCCGTCCACGGCGGCCACGACGTTGGGGCCCATGATCAGGCGCACCACCAGCCACAGGCCCAGGGCCACCACGAGCAGTCCGGCCACCACGAGCATCCACTTCTTCACCGGCCGGCTCAGGGACACCATCCTCGCGGCGGTCCCGTTCGAGGGGCCGAGCCCGTCCACCAGCCCCATGCCGACGTCCTGGGCCGGCAGCCGGTGCAGGAGCTCGTCGAGCAGGAACGACGGCGGCTCGTGGGCCAGGCCGCGGAAGGCCCAGGTCACCGTCCTGCGGGCGCTCTCCACGCGCGCGCGCCAGAGCGTGGTGAACTCCGGTCCCTGGCGGGAGACGTACCGGTCCAGTTCCTCGCGCTCCGGATCGTCCAGCGCGTCCAGGGCCACCAGGTCCGCCCATTCCCTGGCCAGGCCGTTCTCCAGGTCCTGACTGAGGTTCAGGGTGAAGTTGCGGGTGGTCCCGGTCCGGGCGGCGATCTCCGGCGTCACGGCGCGCAGCATGACCGGGTCCTCCTCGCCGACCCGGCCGAGGAACTTCTCCTGGTAGCGCTTGGTGATCCGCTGGACGCCGTCGCGCAGCCGTGACTTGACCGTCGGCACGGCCACGCCCAGTTCCTCGGCGACCTGGCGGTAGGTGCGGCCCCCGGCCCAGGCGAGGTCGAGGGCCTCGAACTGGGCCTGCGTCAGCGCCGAGAGCACGGTGGTGGGTTCGCGCCGCCCGCTCTGGGCCGCTCCGGCGTTGTCCGGCAGCAGGCCGGAGCCGTAGTCGGGCAGTGCATCGGTGCGCAGCAGGCGCGTCATCGTCTCGTGCGCCTGGGATTCCAGCCAGCACAGCACCGAACGGTGGCGGGCCTTGGCCGAGTCGTCCTCGAAGCGCTCGTCCGGGGCGGCGTCCCAGACCCGGACGTAGGTCAGGACGGTGGCCTCGGCGGCATCGTTCCGCGAGGCGAAGATCGAGCAGGCCAGGCCGAACACCCAGGGGGCGGTGGAGTCGTAGAACGCCGAGAAGGAGGCCTGGTCGCCCTCACCGGCGAGACGGAGCAGGTGATCGAGCCCGGGCAGGCCCAGGTCCGTCGCGGTCGGGGCGGGACGGGCGGAGGCCTCGGAGGGTGACGTGGTGGACGGGGAGGTCTCGTCGTCGATCGTCGACGGTCGGTCGGGCAGTCCGGGGGCGCGCTTATCCATGGTCATCCCAGCATAGGAAGTCGGGTCGGGACGCCGATACTGCCACGCGGATCGTGACCGTGGCGCAACATGACGGGTGCGCGGTTCAGCCGGCCCCGGCGAAGCCGTGCTGTCGCCAGGCTTCGTAGACCGCGATGGACGCCGAGTTGGCCAGGTTCAGGGAGCGGCGGGCCGGCTGCATCGGCAGCCTGACCCGGGCCGTGACGTGAGGGTCCGCCAGCACCTCGTCCGGCAGTCCGGTGGACTCCCGCCCGAACAGCAGCACGTCCCCGGCGCGGTAGGACACGTCCGTGAACAGGGTGTCCCCACCGGAGGTGAAGGCGAAGACACGGGCCGGGAGCAGGGCATCCCACGCCGCCTGGAGGTCCGGATGCACCGTGAGCACCGCCAGGTCGTGGTAGTCCAGCCCGGCCCGGCGCAGCTTGGCGTCGGAGAAGTCGAAGCCGACCGGCTCCACCAGGTGCAGCTCGGCGCCGGTGATCGCCGCGAGGCGGATCGCGTTGCCCGTGTTGCCGGGGATCTCCGGGGCGTGGAACAGGATCCGGAATCCCGGCGTGCCGGGGGCGGGGCTCCGCGGGGCGCCCCGGTGCGGATTGTCCGGGAAGGGGACCGCGGCGCCGTCGGGCGCGGGGGCGTGATCGGGGTCGGGACCGGGAGCGGAGTCAGTGGGCACCGGACCATGCTAGTCAGTGCGTCTCAGTACATCGCGCCGAGCAGCCGGGCCAGGACCCGGCGGTCCACGCGGCGCGCCGCCGGGCCGGTGCCGAGGAACATCTTCAGGTCGCGGCCGAACTGCAGCGCGTTGGCGGGCGGATCGGTGAGGAAACCGGCGTCGGTGTCCAGGGACCGGGTGCGGTCCAGCTGGATGATGGGGGCGTGCGGGTTGTCCTCCGGCCCGAGCACCAGGATGAAGCCACCCACGGTGCAGTCGGGGAAGGCCCGCTGCAGGGCCACCATGGCCGGGGCCAGCGAGGGCGGGGAGACCCGGCGGTCCCCGAGCAGCAACTCCGCCCCGTCCCACCGGTACACCCCGTCCGGGACCTGGAGGGACCCGATCACGGCCAGCCGGTCCCCGCACAGCACGACGTGGTCGATGGCGCCGGAACTGATCCGGCCGAACTTCAGGTTCAGCCCGGTGACGAGCCGGGCCGCCGGCAGCGAGCCGAGCACCTGGGCCTGCAGGGTGCGGATGGTGCGGGCCTCGCGCACCAGCCGGTTCCCGGCGGGCAGGATGCCGCGCTTGCGGGGCGCGCCGTGCACCTGCTGGGAGCTGCGGATCATGTCCAGCACGGTGTCCTCGCCCAGCGGCGGGTCGTAGTCCACGGTGCCGCGGGCGCTGCCGGGACCGTCGCCGGCGTGGGCCCGCCCGCCACGGGCACGGCCCGCGGAGGCGGTGAAGGAGGGGCCCGGCGTCGTCCGGCGCCCGCTCGTCGACCCCGGCCCGGCGGTCCCGGCCGCGCCCGCCCGGCCGGGAGCACTGAAGGCGCGGTCGTAGTCACGCCGGGAGTCCGGGTCGCCGATGAGCTGCCAGGCCAGGCTGACCCGGCGGAACTCGGCGGCGTCCCCGCCGTAGTCGGGATGGGTGCGGCGGGCGGCGCGGCGCCAGGCCGCCTTGAGGGTGGCCGTGTCCGCGTCGAAGGCCACGCCCAGGACCTCGTAGGCCGACCTGCCGGAGAGGTCCTCCGGCCTCATCCGCCGACCCCGCGCCGGGACTGTGGCTCGACCTGGGACATGGCGGCGGGCTCCTCGGGGGATCGGGGCGGTGGGACGGGATGGCCTCCGCCCATTCTGGCAGGTCGCCAGGGGGATCGGGGGAGCACGGCGTCGTGACCGGACCTCGCGCGGGCCGCGGGGGGACGTGGTCCCGTCAGCCGGTCCGGACGAGGCCGGCCGGCTGGTCCGGCCGCGGGCCGCGGCGGCCCCCTGAGCACCGTCACCGGCCGCTCGTACACTGGAGGGATGACCCCCACCACCGGCCGGACGTACCTGGACCATGCCGCCACCACGGCGGTCCGTCCCGTCGCCCTGGAGGCGTTCACGGCCAGTTCGCTGTCCCTGGGCAACCAGTCCTCCCTGCATTCCTCCGGCCGCGGGGCCAAGCTGCGGGTCGAGACCGCCCGGGACGCGCTCGCGAGCGCGCTGGGTGCCCACCCCAGCGAGGTCGTCTTCACGTCCGGGGGCACTGAGTCGGACAACCTCGCCCTCAAGGGCCTGTACTGGGCCCGGCGGGACGCCGCCCGCCGGGCCGGGCGGCCGGCCTGCCACCGCATCGTGCTGACCGGCATCGAGCACTCCGCCATCCTGGACACGGCCGAGTGGCTCCAGTCCCATGAGGGGGCGCACCTGGACGTCGTCCCGGTCGGCCCGGACGGGACGGTCGAGATGGACGCCTGGCGGGCCACGATCGCCCGGGACCCGGAGACCATCGCGGTGGCCACCCTGATGTGGGCCAACAACGAGATCGGCACCATCCAGCCGATCGCCGAGGCCGCCGCCTGCGCCGCGGAACACGGCGTGCCCTTCCACACGGACGCGGTGCAGGCCTTCGGGGCCGTCCCGCTCGACTTCCCGTCCTCGGGGGCCACGACCATGGCCGTCACGGGGCACAAGATCGGCGCCCCCGTGGGGATCGGAGCCCTGCTGGTGCGCCGGGACGCCACGCTCACCCCCGTCCAGCACGGCGGCGGCCAGGAACGGGACATCCGTTCCGGCACCATCCCCGTGGCCCTCATCGAGGCCTTCGCCGCCGCCGCCACCGAGGCCACCCAGAACCTGCCGGTCGAACGCGGGCGCGTCGGTGCGCTGCGGGACCGGCTGATCGACGGCGTCCGCGAGCGTCTTCCCGAGGCCCGGCTCACCGGTGCCGAGGACCGGGATCCGGCCACGGGGGAGCGGCTGCCGGCCGGCACCCGCCGGCTGCCGGGCAACGCGCACTTCACCTTCCCGGGCTGCGAGGGGGACTCGATCCTGTTCGGCCTGGACATGGCCGGCGTCGAGGCCTCCACCGGTTCGGCCTGCTCGGCCGGGGTGCCCCGGCCCTCCCACGTGCTGATCGCCCTGGGCGTGGACGAGGACCTGGCGCGGGCCGTCCAGCGGTTCAGCCTCGGGCATACATCGACCGCCGGGGACGTTGAGAGGGTGCTGGACGTCCTGCCGGGCGTCCATGCCGCCGCGCTCAAGGCCGGGATGGCCGGGCACGGTTCCGGCATCCGCACCGCCAACAGCCACCGCTGAGAGCCGGGGGTCTCGCCCCCGCCGCCACGTACCGAAGGGAACCCACCGTATGAAAGTCCTCGCCGCCATGAGCGGAGGAGTCGACTCCGCCGTCGCCGCCGCCCGCGCCGTGGACGCCGGGCACGAGGTCGTCGGGGTGCACCTGGCACTGTCCCGGATGCCCGGGACCCTGCGCACCGGCTCCCGGGGCTGCTGCACGATCGAGGACTCCCGGGACGCCTGGCGCGCCTGCGAGAGGCTGGGCATCCCGTTCTACACCTGGGACTTCTCCGAGAGGTTCAAGGAGGACGTGGTGGACGACTTCGTGGCCGAGTACGCCGCCGGCCGCACGCCCAATCCCTGCATGCGCTGCAACGAGCGGATCAAGTTCGCCGCCCTGCTGGAGAAGGCCCTCGCCCTGGGCTTCGACGCGGTGTGCACCGGGCACTACGCCAAGGTCGTCCGGACGGAGACCGGCACCCTGGAACTGCACCGCGCCGCGGACTGGGCCAAGGACCAGTCCTACGTGCTGGGCGTGCTGACCGCCGAGCAGCTGGAGCACTCGATGTTCCCGCTGGCCGACACCCCCTCCAAGGACCTCGTCCGGGCCGAGGCGGCCGAACGGGGTCTCTCCGTGGCCGCCAAGCCGGACTCCCACGACATCTGCTTCATCCCGGACGGGGACACCCGCGGCTGGCTGGCCGAGCGGATCGAGATGACCGAGGGCGACATCCTGGACACCGAGGGCAACCGCCTGGGCTCCCACCCCGGCGCGCACGCCTTCACGGTGGGCCAGCGCAAGGGCCTGAACATCGGCCGGCCGGCCCCCGACGGCCGGCCCCGGTTCGTGCTCGAGGTCCGGCCCAGGGACAACACCGTGGTGGTCGGCTCGAAGGAGATGCTGGCCGTGGACCGCGTCACCGGGATCCGCCCGTCCTGGGCCGGCGCACCGCTGCCCGAGGACGCCACGGGGGACTGGTTCGGCTGTCACCTGCAGGTCCGCGCCCACGGCGATCCCGTCCCGGCCCGGGCGCGCGTGCACCGCCAGGACGACGCCGTCCGCTGGGTCCTGGAGCTCGACGAGCCGCTGCGGGGCGTGGCACCGGGCCAGACCGCGGTGCTCTACCAGGGCACCCGGGTGCTGGGCCAGGCGACGATCGACACCGCCGTGAACGCGGCGCGGGCCGCGTGACGCAACGATCCCGGGGCCACGGGACCGTCACCGTAGGCTGGAACCCATGACCACCGAGCCCGCCACCGGCCCCCGCCCGGACACCGACTTCGACCCCCATGCCACCTCGTTGGAGGGGACGGCCGACCCGGCGGTGCTGCAGGAGCTGTTCGAGATCCGCGGCAGCATCGACAACTTCGACGCGACGCTGGTCTACCTGCTGGCCGAGCGGTTCAAGTGCACCCAGCGGGTGGGCCGGCTGAAGGCCGAGCACCGGCTGCCGCCCTCGGACCCCGGACGCGAGGCCGCCCAGATCGACCGCCTGCGCCGGCTGGCCGAGGACGCGGACCTGGACCCCGCCTTCGCGGAGAAGTTCCTGAACTTCATCGTCTCCGAGGTGATCCAGCATCACCGGGCCATCGCCGACCAGCAGGACTGAGAGAGCCCGCGCATGACCCGTGCCTCCCTGACCGGTGCCTGGCCCGGAGCAGATCCCGTGGCCGCTGCCCGGGACATCCTCAACGCCCTGGGCCACCCGCACCGGCCCGTGCTGCCGGAACTGCCCGGCCGGGGACCCGGTTCGGACCCGGTGGGCCGCGCCGCCGTCCTGCTGGACGGCCTGGCGGTCGACCTGCAGCCGCACGGCTGGCGACTGGTCCCCGAGCCCGGGATGGACCACCGGCGGGCCGCCTCCGCGCTCCGCTCCGACGTCAACGCCTTCACGGACGTGGCCGGCGATGCCGGGCTCACGGTGGAGGATCTCGTGCTGCGCGTGACCGGGCCCCTGTCGCTGGCCGCCAGCCTGTGGCTGCCCGGGGGCGAGCGCTCCCTGTCCGACTCCGGGGCCCGGCGCGACGTGGCCCAGTCCCTGGCCTCGGGCCTGGCGGACTGGGTCCGCTCCGTGCGCGCCGCGACCGGGGCGGCCCGGCTGACGGTACTCGTGGACGAGCCCCACGCCGCGGCCGTGCTCTCCGGGGCGCTGCCCACCGCGAGCGGGTACCGGACCGTGCGCTCCATTCCCCGCTCCGAGGTCCGGCAGGGCTGGACGCTGGTGGCCGAGGCGGCGCTCGACGGCGGTGCGACGGGTATCGTGCACGCGCCGGGCCGCTCGGGTGCCGGTGAGCAGTGGGACTGGCCCGACCTGGCCCTGCTGGCCTCCGAGGCGCTGCCCGTGGTCCCGCCGCCGGCCGGTCCGGACGTGCCGGAGGACCCGCCCGGACCGTCGGGGGCGCAGGACCGTGAGGGCTCCGGGGACGACGCCGGCAGGGGGCTGGTCCTGCCGCTGGCACCCCTGGAGGGTGCCGGGGCGGACCCGGCCCGCTGGGAGGTCATCGCCGGCTGGGTCGAGGCCGGCCGGACCGTGACGCTCCGGCTGCCGCCGCCGGGTGACCCGTCGCCGGCCCCCGCACCCGGCCCGGCCGGGGCCGACCGTCCCTACCGGGACACCGCCGTGGGCATCGCCCGGACGTGGGCACGGATGGGGCTGGACCCGCAACACCTCTCGCTCGTGGTGCTCGGCGCCCCCGACCTGTCCGCCGGCACCCGGCACGCCGCGAACCGGGCCCTGGCGGCCACCGTGACGGCCGCGGAGGAACTGGACCGCATCCGCCAGGACGGCGGCCTCTGACTCAGGCCGTCGGCGCCCGGCCCGGCGGCTGGACCGGCACGGGAAGCAGGGGCTCGTCCACCGTCAGGGGCACGGTGACCGGGCGGTCCGGTTCCACGGTGACCTCGGCCCCGTCGACGATCACCGGCAGCGGGCCGGCGTCGGCGGAGGGGCCGGCGTCATCATGACCGGCGCCCTGCAGGGCGAGGGTGGTGCCCTCCGGGGTGACCTCGACCCGCAGTCGCCGGCCCCGGAAGCGGAACCGGAAGCACAACCGGCCCAGCCGCGCCGGCAGGCGCGGGGCGAGCCGCAACTCGTCCCCGTCCACGTGCAGGCCCCCGAGCCCGGACACCAGCGCCAGCCACGCCCCGGCCAGGGAGGCCAGGTGCAGCCCCTGGTGGGTGTCGTCCTGCAGGTCGCGCAGGTCCACGAGCGCGGCCTCGCGCAGGTACGCGACCGCCAGGTCCAGGTGGCCCACCCGGGCACAGGCCACGGACTGCACCGCCGCGGACAGGGAGGAGTCCCGCACGGTCCGCCGCTCGTAGTAGTCCACGTTGCGGGCGGCCTGCTCGGCGGTGAACTCCTCGGGGCACCACCACAGGGCCTGGACGAGGTCCGCCTGCTTGACCACCTGGTGCCGGTAGAGGGTCAGGTAGTGCGTGTGCTCCTGGAGCGGTTCCGGTCCGGGGTCCTCCTCGAAGTCCCACTCCCGGTAGGTCGTGAACCCCTCGTTGGCCGGATGCACGCCGAGCGCGGCGTCGTAGGGCACGTGCAAGGCCGCGGCCAGCGCGAGCCAGCGTCGCGGCTCGTCGTCGGCCACGCCGAGCCGCCGGGCGTCCTGCGCGTGCGCGGCGCAGGCACCGGCCGCGGCGCGCAGGTTCCACCGGGCCATCAGGACGGTGAACACGTTGTCGTCCACCACTCCGGTGTACTCGTCCGGACCGGTCAGTCCCAGCAGGTGGGCCGCACCGCCGTGGTCGTGGTGGGCCAGCCCCGTCCACAGCCGGGCGCTCTCGACCAGCACGTCCACGCCCCCGATCTCCGTCAGGGGCCTGCCGGTGGAATCGGCCCAGAACCGGAAGGAGCGGGCGATGTCCGCGTTGAGGTGCATGGCCGCCGTGGACGCCGGCCAGTAGGCCGAGGTCTCCCGGCCGCTGATGGTGCGCCAGGGGAACGCGGCACCGGGAAGGTCCAGCGCGCGGGCGCGCTCGCGGGCCCGGTCCAGTCCGGACGCGCGCCACCGCAGCAACCGGGCCGCGTCCCGGGGCCGCAGCAGCGTCAGGACCGGCATCAGGAAGCCGTCGATGTCCCAGAACGTGTGCCCGCTGTATCCGGAACCGGTCAGTCCCTTGGCCCCGACCGGCGCGTCGTGGACGCCGGCCGCGGCCTGGAGCACCTGGAACAGGGCGAACCGCAGGGCGTCCTGCAACTCGGGATCGCCGTCGACCTCGATGTCCGCGTCCTCCCAGTACACGTCCAGCACCTCGCGCTGGTCCGCGACCAGCCCCGGCCACCCGCGGTCCACCGCCTCGGCGAGCGCGGCCCGGGCCAGGTCGAGCTGGTCCGCGCCGGGATCCCGGCCGGACCAGGCGTGCGCGGTGACCTTGACCAGCTCCAGGGTCTCCCCGGCCGCCAGCTCGGCCACGATCGTGGTGGTCACCCGGTCCTCGTCGCCGTCCGTGGACACCGCGCTCTCCGGCACGGCAGCCGTGCCGGGCAGCCGCACGGCATGGTCCACGGCCGCGGCGACCCTGATCCGGCTGCTGCGGGTGCGGTGCACGAGGTGGCCCCCCGTCCGGTGCCGGCCGTCGGCCAGGGCCTCGAAGGGCCGCCCGAGGACCTCACCCACCCTGGGATCGGGGTTGTCGACCTGCGGCGGGATCCCGTTGACCACCAGGTCGGAGGTCACGATCACCCGGGCGGGGCCGTCGACCGCCTCGAGCCGCCAGCGCGTGGCCGTCACGCAGCGATGGGCCAGCGAGACCAGCCGGGTCGAGCGCAACCGCATCCGCCGCCCGCCGGGGGTGGTCCACTCCGTCCGGCGCTCCAGGGTGCCGGCCCGCAGGTCCAGGACCCGCTCGTGGTCCTCCGGCGGGGTCTCGCGCACGTCGAGGGCCGCCCCGTCCACCTGGACGCGGATCGCGGCACCGTCGGCCACCCCGATGATGGCCTCCCCGCGCTCGGGGGCCCCATAACCGCCCTCCGGATAGGCCAGCGGATGGTGCTCGTGGACCCCGGACAGGAAGGTGCCGCGGGAGACGCTCGGCTGCGTCTCCTCCAGCGCGCCGCGCAGGCCGATGTGGCCGTTGCCCAGGGCGAAGACGGACTCGGCCACGCCCAGGGCCTCCAGGTCCAGGCCGGTCTCGCGGACCTGCCAGGGGCCGATCGTGAAGGAGGGAGTCGCCATGGACTCACCGTACGGGATGACCGGCGGCCGGACGGTTCAGAGCCTCCCCGCGGCCTTGAGCCGCAGGTAGGCGTCGGCCAGGGCGGGAGGGAGCCGGTGGGGTGGCTCGTCCACCACCTCGACGCCGAGCAGGTTCAGCTCCCGGGCCGCGGCCCGCCGCTCCAGCAGCGCTCGCTCGGCGGCCGCCGCGCGGAACGCCGTCTCGACGTCATGCCGGTCCCGGGCCAGCGCCGACAGCCCCGGATCGGCGACGGAGGCGACGACCACCTGGTGGCGGGCGGTCAGGGCCGGCAGCACGGGCAGCAGCCCTTCCTGCAGGGCGGCGGTGTCCAGGTCCGTCAGCAGCACCACGAGTGAGCGCTGCCGGGCGACGGCGGCCACCTCCACGGGCACCCGCGACCAGTCGGCGGCGAGCAGCGTGGGCTGCACCGGGGCCAGGGCGGTGACCATCCGGTGCAGCAGGCTGCCCTTCTCGGTCGAGGACACGCGCGCACGCACCCGGCGGTCCACGGCCACCAGCTCGACCCGGTCCCCACCGGCCGAGGCCAGGGCCGCCAGCAGCAGGGAGGCCTCGATGCCGGTGTCCAGCTTGGGCTCGTCGTCCACGCGCGCGGCCGAGGTCCGCGAGGTGTCCAGCACGATCACCACCCGCCGGTCCCGCTCCGGCCGCCACGTCCGCACCACCACGTCCCGCCGGCGGGCGGTTGCCCGCCAGTCGATCGAGCGGACGTCGTCCCCGCGGACGTAGTCCCGCAGGGAGTCGAACTCCGTGCCCCCGCCCCGGGTCTGGACGGCGGCACGGCCGTCCATCTCGCGCAGGCGGGCCAGCCGGGAGGGCAGGTGGCGCCGGGACCGGAACGGGGGCAGGACGGAGATCTGCCCGGGCACCGGGTGGGTCACCTGACGGGCCGCCACGCCCAGCGGCCCCCAGGACCGGACCGTCACCGAGGCGCTGCGCAGCGTGCCCCGGCGCCGCGGGGCCAGGGTGGTGACCACCCGGCGTCGTTCCCCGGCGGGCACGTCCAGGTCCACCGCCGCGTCCGCGCGACCGGACGCCGCGAGCTGGCCCGCGGAGGGCTGCCAGGCATCGCGCACGGAGCCGCGCAGCCTGCGCCCGCCGGTCTGGGTGATGAGCAGGGCGTTCTGCACCGGTGCGTCCAGGCGGGTGGAGGCGGGCAGGTCACGGGCGATCAGCACCCCGCGCGGGGAGGCGGCGAGCACCAGGTCCGTCCCGGCCACCAGCACCAGGGCGAGCAGGCACCAGCCCACGGTGTCCATCCCGGGCCGCAGCACCACGGGGAGGAGCAGCGCGAGGGCCAGAGCGAGGAGACGGCCGGAGAGCACCATGGCGGCGGGGCCTCAGCGGGGCACGGGGACGGTGGCCAGCAGGCCGGAGAGCACCTGGTCGGCCGAGACGCCGTCCAGCTCCGCCTCCGGGCGCAGGGAGACGCGGTGCCGCAGGCACGGCAGGGTCATGGCCTGGACGTCGTCCGGGGTGGTGAAGTCCCGGCCGTTCAGCCACGCCCACGCCCTCGCGGCGTGCAGCAGGGCGGTGGACCCGCGCGGTGAGACGCCCAGCTGGAACGACGGCGAGACACGGGTGGCCCGGGCCAGGTCGGTGACGTAGCCGATCACCCCGGGGCCGGACTGGACCCGGGCCACGGCGCGGCGGGCTGCCCGGACGGTGGCGGCACCGGCCACGGCGCGGATGCCGGCCGCGGCGAGGTCGGAGGCATCGAAGCCCTCGGCATGGCGGCGCAGGATCTCCACCTCGTCCTCGCGCCCGGGCAGGTCCATGGTCACCTTGAGCAGGAACCGGTCCAATTGGGCCTCCGGCAGCGGATACGTGCCCTCGTACTCCACCGGGTTCTGGGTCGCGGCCACCATGAACGGGTCCGGGAGGGCACGGGA
This sequence comes from Citricoccus sp., assembly GCF_035445025.1. NCBI lineage: Bacteria > Bacillati > Actinomycetota > Actinomycetes > Micrococcales > Micrococcaceae > Citricoccus > Citricoccus sp. Next base: position 17,703 of record NZ_DAOMPX010000007.1, read on the forward strand.
GACGCCGTCCACGGAGACCTGCCGCTCGGCCATCGCCTCCAGCAGGGCGGCCTGCGTCTTGGGCGGGGTGCGGTTGATCTCATCCGCCAGCAGCAGGTTCGTGAACACCGGCCCGCGGCGGAACTCGAACTCCCCGGACCGGGTGTCATAGACCAGGGAGCCGGTCACGTCACCCGGCATGAGGTCAGGGGTGAACTGCACGCGATGGGTGTCCAGGGACAGGGCGGCGGACAGCGTCCGCACCAGCAGGGTCTTGGCCACCCCGGGCACTCCCTCCAGCAGCACGTGACCGTGGCAGAGCAACCCGATCAGCAGTCCGGTGACGGCCGGCTGCTGCCCGACGACGGCGCGCGAGACCTCCTGCCGGACCCGGTCGAGGCTCTCGCGCAGTTCGGCGTCGTCCGGCCGGTCCGGCCGGTCAGGCGAGTCCGGGCGGAACGGGTCGGCCGGCGGGGCCGGCTGCGGATCGGGGCGGGGGATGCTCATGGTGTCCTCGGGTCGGCGTCGGATGGTGCGTCGGTGGCGGTGTCTGTCGTGGGGGATGTCCTGCCCCGCGCCGTGCCCGCGGCCTGCAGGCTCCGGTGGACCTCGTCCTCGAGGTCCTGCAGGGCGGCGGCCGCGGCCACCAGGTCCCGGCCGGAGCCGACGTCGTCCACGTCCAGCGCGGAGCCGACCCGGCCGGCGTCCAGGCCGCTCACCCGGGACGCCGCCGCCACCACCGCCCCGATCGGGGCCGCGGGACCGAGGCGCAGGACCGAGGCCAGCCGCACGAGCGTGGCCGAGCGCAGGGCACGGGCCGCCGCCGCGTACTGACCGGACCGCTCGTACAGGCGGGCCCGGCCCACGGCCGTCTCCGAGGCCGGCACGATCACCGGCAGCGGCTCCACCGCCAGGGGGCCGTGCCGCCGTCCCCGCCACAACAGCAGCACGAACAGGCAGAGGACCAGCCACAGCCCGGCGGGGCGGACCCAGTCGGGAAGCAACCGGTCCAGGGTGGGCGGGCCGCCGTCCACCGGGACGTCCGCCAGGGAGGGCAGGTACCAGATGACGTCCGTGTCCCGGCCCAGGGTCCACAGGGACAGGACGGCGTGGCCCTCGTCCGCGGCGCCGGCGTTGGCCACCATGTCCCGGTGCCCCAGGACCACGGTGCCCTCGGCCGTGGTCACCACGGCGTGTGCGGCCCCGGACGGCCCCGCACCGGTGCCGGGGACCGGGAAACACCCCTGGCCGGACGGTCCGGTGCGATAGGACCGTCCCCCCGCGGACACGGACCGGGCCTCGAGCGCGGCGGGCCAGCGGCACTGCTGGCTGGCGGGCAGCGGGGCGCCCTCGGGGACGACACCGCCCTGGTTGACCCCGGGAGCCAGGCCCTGCAGGACGGTCAGCCCCGGTTCGACCAGCACCCGTCGCTCGGGGCCGACCGCCTCGGCGAACCGCTCCAGTCCCTCGGCGGGCAGGTGGCCGGCCGGGTCGTGGAACAGCACGGGGGCACCGGGGTGGTCGGCGGCCAGGGCCAGGGCCTCCGGCAGCGTGGCAACCGGATGGACCGCGATCCCGTGCTGGCCCAGGACGCGCGCGACGGCCCTGCCGCCCTCCGGACGCGCGGAGTCCGTGCCGAGGGGACGGCTACCGGGATCCTGGCGCAGGATCGAGGGCAGCGCGACGAGCACGAGCAGGGCGGCCAGGACGAACCAGATCCAGGCGGCACGCCACCAGCGGCGGACCGCCTGCCCGGTGTCCGGGACGGCGGGAGCGGTGTGGAGCGCTGCCGCCGGACGGGCGGGGGGAATCCTCATCGCGGTCCCCCCGGGGCGGGCGAGCCCCGTCCGGTGAGGGACGGCACGGTGCGGGTGGTGGGGGCGGCGTGGGTGGTGGGGGCGGACTCCAGTCGTGCGTCGAGCCGGCGGACGGACTCGGCCTGGGCGGCGGTGGCGGAGCGCTCACCGTAGACCACGGTGTCGAACACGGCGGCGGCACCGTGCAGGGCGTCGCGCTCGGCGGGGAAGGCCGCGGCAAGTGCGTGGGCGGCCTCGGTGGCCGTCCGGCCCGGACGGGCGTCCAGCACGGTGCGCACCTCGGCCTGGCGGACCAGGGCCCGGAACCAGGAGACGAGCGCCGCGTCCTGGTCCCCGGCGGCCAGCGCGGCGGCCGCGGCACGCCGGTGGTCCGCGGGGGTCGAGGAGTGCTCGGCCAGCACCACGGCGGCCCGTCGGGCCCGTGAGGAGGCGTTGGCCCGGGGCCGCACCAGGACCAGGACGAGCACGGCGACCCCGACGACGATCACCAGCAGCCCCCAGCCGGGCAGCGCCGGGACGCCACCGCCGAGGGAGTCGAGCCACTCCAGGACGCCGGCGGACACCTCTGCCAGCCAGTCCAGGACCGGGTTGGGCGCGGCCTCGGCGTACTCGCGGCCGGCCAGTTCCTCCTGCAGGAGCCGTCGGGCCGCGTCCCGGTCCGGCGGCCAGCCGTCCCGAACGGCGGGGGAGGACACGGCCAGCACCGTCGGGACCGGCGGCATGGTGAGCGGGGCCAGCGGGATCAGGCCGGCCCGGGGGTCCCGGTCGGACGGTGGCGGCCGGGGACCAGGTCCTCGGTGCCGGCCGCCGCCTGGACGTCGCGCACGGTGCTGAACCGCTCATCGTCGGCCGCGCCGGCCCGGTCGGCCGCCGCGGCCAGGTCCAGGTCGAAGCTCTCGTGCCGGATCCGGTAGTCCACGTACAGCAGGGCGGTGACGCAGGAGAGGAACGCGCGGGTGACGGCGTTGACCAGCGCGGTGACGACGAGGGTCACCAGCATCCAGACCCGGGCGGACTCGAGGGCCTGCTGGACGGAGCCGGGCTCCAGGAAGGGATCGCCCAGGCCGCCGATCAGGGACAGCGGCGTGGTGATCACGGAGGAGATGACGCCGACGATGACCGACACCAGCAGCACGATGCCGAAGGTCCGCCACCAGTGCCCGCGGGTCAGGGACCAGGAGCGGCCGACGGCGCGGAACGGCGCGTGCTGCTCCACCGCGACGGCCGCCGGTGCCAGCAGGACCTTGACGTAGAGCCACACCCAGACGACCGCCAGCCCGAGCGAGAGGACGACCAGCAGGATGCCCATCACGGCGGTCGTCGTCGTGTCCCCGGCGGCGGCGCCGGCCACGAGGACGAAGAGGAGTCCCAGGAAGACGACCATGGTCACGGCACCGGCCAGCAGGTACAACCCGCCCAGCCCCGCCAGCGACCAGGCCTGCCGGCCGGTCAGGCGCCACGCCTGGCCCAGGGAGGTCCTCAGTCCGGCGGCGGCGCGCAGGACGACGACCGACAGCACGCCCTGCGCGATGATCCCCGTGAACAGGGTCACCAGGGCGGCGAGCAGGAGGACGCCCAGGGAACCGAGGAGCTGGCCGAGGTACGGACTCGCGAGGGGATCGCCCGCGAACGGGTCCTGACCGGACTCCTCCAGCATGACCAGCTCGAACGCGGCGTCGAGGAAGGACATGGCGGCCAGGGCGGACAGGATGATCTCGAGCAGCGCCACGATTAGGGCGGTCCCGAGGACGGCCGCGGCGTTGCGCCGGATCGTGGAGAAGGCGCCGCCGAGGATGTCGCCCAGGGCCAGCGGGATCAGCGGGATGGTCCCGGGCCGGCGGGACGGGACGCCGTAGCCCGACTGCTGGGGGTAGCCGTAGGGGGAGTGGTCCACGGGCCGGCCGTAGGGATCGTGGGCGGGCGGTTGGGGCCGTCCGTAGGGGTCGTACCCGGGGCCCGGTGCCGGAGCACCCCAGCCGGACGGCTGGTCCGGGCCGTACGGGCCGGGCCGGCCCCGGTGGTCGTCGTCGCGTGGCTGGTGCTGGTGGTCCACCGGAAGGTCCCCTCGTGAATGGTCCTGGGCCGTGCCCTGGCACGGCCGGCGGGGCAACGCGGAGAACCACGGCACGCCCCGGTCAGCACCGACTATATCGGCCGTCGACCCACTGGTCGGATAGGGTGGGACAGATGGCCGACCGGGCCGGTCCTGTGGGCCACCGTGAGGCTCCGGCGGTCGCGCAGAGCGGCCCGTCCGGGTGAGGACGTGAGGCAGGGGAGGAAGTATCCGGTGAAGGCCAGAATCCTGGTGGTCGACGACGACGAGGCGCTGTCGGAGATGATCGGCATCGTGCTGCGCAATGACGGGTTCGAGCCGACCTTCTGTGCGGACGGCGCCCAGGCGCTGGACATGTTCCGCTCCACCCGGCCGGACCTGGTCCTGCTGGACCTGATGCTGCCCGGCATGGACGGGATCGAGGTGTGCAAGGCGATCCGCGGCGAGTCGGACACCCCCATCGTGATGCTCACCGCCAAGTCCGACACCTCGGACGTGGTGCGCGGCCTCGAGGCCGGTGCGGACGACTACGTGCCCAAGCCCTTCAAGCCCGCCGAGCTCGTGGCCCGGGTCCGGGCGCGGTTGCGCGAGGGCGAGCAGCGCGCGCCGGAGACGCTGAAGATCGCGGACCTGAGCATCGACGTGGCGGGCCACCAGGTGACCCGCGGGGACTCCTCGATCCCGCTGACCCCGCTGGAGTTCGACCTGCTGGTCGCGCTGGCCCGCAAGCCCTGGCAGGTCTTCACCCGCGAGATGCTGCTGGAAGAGGTCTGGGGCTACCGGCACCAGGCGGACACCCGCCTGGTGAACGTGCACGTCCAGCGGTTGCGCTCCAAGGTGGAGAAGGACCCGGAGAACCCCCAGGTCGTCCTGACCGTCCGCGGCGTGGGGTACAAGGCAGGCCAGGCCTGAGTTGACCGAGGGCCCGGCGTCCGTCCCTGAGCAGGCGGAAGCAGACAGTTCTGGCCTCGGGTCTCGGGCCCGCGACGCGGCCGGCACGGTCCGGCGCGCCGTCCACCGCCGGTGGGCCGCCTCGCTGCAGCTGCGCACGGTGGTCATCACCGCGGTGCTGACCATGGTCTCGGCCGCCGTGCTGGCGCTGTTCCTGACCCAGCAGATCACCTCGGGCCTGTTCCAGTCCCGTTTCGACCAGGTGGAGGCGGAGTCGAATCGCGGCCTGAGCACGGCGCGCTCGATCTTCGGCAACAGCGTCTCCTCGGACCCGGACGACACCGTCCAGCTGGTCGAGGACACCCTGAACTCCCTCGCCGGACAGACCGGCGCCACGGTGGGCCGGGACCTGCTGCTGATCCCGATCGAGCAGTCGCAGAACCTGTACGTGGGGACCCGGACCACGAACAACCTGGACGCCGGCGTCATCCCGGAGGCGCTCGCCCAGGCCGTCCAGGACGGGACGGGGACGTACTGGCAGTCGATCTCGTTGCCGGACTCCGGTGGCGGCACCAATCCCGGCCTGGCGTTCGGCACCCGGGTGACCCTTCCCCCTGGGAACGTCTATGCCCTGTACATGGTCTACGACCTCTCCAGCGTGCAGCAGACCCTGGACTACCTGATGCGCGTGCTGGTCGTGGCCGGCGCGATGCTGGTGATGATGAACTCGCTGATCGCGGTCTACGTCACCCGGTCCGTGGTGCGCCCCGTGAGCCAGGCGGCACTGACCGCCGAGTCGCTGTCCTCCGGGGACCTCAGCGTCCGCATGCCGGTCCACGGCGAGGACGAGATGGCGCGGCTGGGGACGTCCTTCAACCGGATGGCGGACAACATCCAGGACCAGATCACGCAGCTGGCGGAACTGTCCCAGATCCAGCAGCGCTTCGTCTCGGACGTCTCGCACGAGCTGCGCACCCCGCTGACCACGGTGCGCATGGCCGCCGAGGTCCTGTACGACTCGCGCGAGGACTTCGACCCCGTCAACCGGCGCTCCACGGAACTGCTCTACCACCAGGTGGAGCGCTTCCAGGCGCTGCTGGCGGACCTGCTGGAGATCACCCGCTTCGACGCCGGGGCCGCCACCGTGGCCGCGGAGAGGACCGACCTGCTGCACCTCGCCGCGGACGTGGTCCTGACGGCCCAGCCGCTGGCCAGCAAGGCGGACACCGAGGTGTTCCTGGTGCCCAGCGGCACCGACGTGACCGCCGAGGTGGACCCCCGGCGCATCGAGCGGATCGTGCGGAACCTCATCAACAACGCGATCGAGCACGGGGAGGGACGACCGGTGGACGTCATCCTCGGATCGGACGAGGACTCGGTGGCCATCATCGTGCGGGACCACGGCATCGGGATGTCCGCCGAACAGGCCTCGCGCGTCTTCGACCGGTTCTGGCGGGCGGACCCGGCCCGGGCCCGGACCACCGGCGGATCCGGGCTGGGCCTGTCCATCGCCACCGAGGACACCCGGCTGCACCACGGCCGGCTCGACGCCTGGGGAGAACCGGGCGAGGGATCCGCCTTCCGGCTGACCATCCCGCGGCGCAGCGGTGATGCGGTGGGCGAGGGCTCGCCCCTGCAGTTGCCGCCGGTGTACACCGAGGACCAGCGGCGCCGGCCCACGGACATCGAGAGCACGGAACCGGCGGGCACGGCCGGCCTGGTCCTGCCGGACCGTGTCCACGAACAGGCACTGGTCCGGCGCCCGCCCGAGACGCCGACCGAGGAGGTGCGGTGAACGTGACGCGGATGACCCGGCGGGTGGCGCCCCGGAACCCCGGCCACCCGGTGCGGTGGCGGTGGCTGGTCCTGGTCGTGGCCGGGCTGCTCGTCCTCAGTGGCTGCGCCCGGTTGCCGCAGGGCGGTCCCGTGGGCACCTCGGAGCCCCTGGCCGGGAACGACAACCAGGTCAACTACACCTTCACTCCCGCGGGGCCGTCCGACGGGGACAGCCCGGAGGAGATCATCCGCGGTTTCCTCACCGCCGGCACCGGGGTCCAGGACGACTACGCCACGGCCCGCGAGTTCCTCACCGAGGACGCGGCCGCCGCGTGGCAGCCGAATGCCCGGACGCTGGTCTACACCTCCGAACCGACGCTCGTCCCCTCGGCCACGGACAACGTGTTCACCGTGCAGATGGAGGTCGAGTCGGTGGTGGACGATCGGGGCATCATGAGCCGCATGCCCGCGAACACCACCGAGGCGGCGGAGTTCGAGGTGACCGAGGAGGACGGACAGTGGCGGATCACCCGGGCGCCGGCCGGCGTCGTGCTGGAGACCACCCAGTTCCGGGCCCTGTTCGGCTCGCACGAGCTCTACTTCTACGACCAGTCGTACCAGTACGCCGTGCCGGACGTGCGCTGGTTCCTGAACCGTCCCGGCACCGCCGCGGACATCGTCGACGCCCTGCTCGACGGGCCGGCACCGTACCTGGAGGGAGCGGTGCGCACCGCGTTCCAGTCCGGGTCCGAGCTCGCCCGCCCCTCCGTGCCGATCAGCGGCGGTGCGGCCAAGGTCGACTTCACCCAGCAGACCTTCGAGGGCACCGACGCACTGACCCGTCACCGGATGCAGCAGCAGCTCGAGCTCACCCTCGGCGGTCTCAACAACGTCTCCACCGTGGAGCTGTCCGTCGACCTCGACCCCATCGACCTCGGTCCGACCCCGGACGGTTTCGTCACCGCGCGCGTCAACCCCAGCGTGGGGTCCACCCAGGTGGCCGTGGCCGACGGGCAGCTGGTCTACTACGAGGGTGATGCCGCCGTCCCGGTCGGTGGCCTCCGGACCGACGCCGGCGAGCCGCCCGCACTGCCGGCCATGAGCCTGGACGGCACCCGGTTCGCGTTCCTCAACCCCGACCGCGACCAGATGCGCACCGCGGACACGGACGGCTCCCAACGACTGGTCCTGCAGGGGAGCGACCTCACCCGGCCCAGCTTCGACCTCTCCGGCTGGGTCTGGACCGTCGACCACGCCCAGGGCACCCGCGTGATGGCCATCGACGCCGGCACGGGGGGCGCCGGGGACGAGGCCACGCGGGAGATCAGCGCTGAGTGGATCGGAGACCGGGAGGTCTCGGCGCTGAGGATCTCGCGGGACGGCACGCGTGCGGCCATCGTGGCGGGTGAGGGGGGATCCAACCACCTCTACCTCGCCGGGGTCATCCGCGACTCCGAGGGCGTGCCGCGCGGACTGGGTGCCCCGGTGCGGCTCGAGCCGACCGTCCCGATCACCGAGGTCACCTGGCTCTCCGACCAGGAACTCGTGGTGGCCTCCACCAGTCCCAACGAGCCGGTGGAGGCACAGGTGGTCGGTTTCGACGGGTCCCTGCGGACCCTCAAGCCCCTGCTCGGCATGACCGGCCTCTCGACCGGGCCGGCGGACAACCCGATCTACGCCGAGACCGCAGAGGCCGTCCACGCCCTCGCGGGGTCCACGTGGCGGTCCCAGGCGGGAGTGGCCGAGGACCTGGCCTTCCCGGGCTGATCCTCCGGGGCGGTCCGCCTCACTCCACACGTGCCCGGTCGGCGGGGCGTCGTCCACCACCGGCGTCCGCGCCTGCCTGCTGGGCGGACGGGGGCGGCAGGATGGCGCCATGAACCCGTGGTCCCGTTCCCTCGCTCACGGACTGGACCGGCTGGTCCGGACGCCGGCCGTCCGGACGGTCGGGTACGCCGCGAGGGAACTGGCCGGACTGCTGCTGCCGGTGGAGTGCACCGTGTGCGGTGTCCGGGACGGTGCCGTCTGCCCCGTGTGCTCCGAGCAGCTGGCCGGCTCGGTACTGCACCCGTTCCGGGCCGAACGGGACGCCGCCGCGTTGCCGCTGGTGTCCGTGGATCCCGACGCCGGAACGGTTCCGCTGGCGGTGGTGGCCGCGGGCCGGTACGGCGGCCCCCTGGCGCGGGCGTTGCTGGGGTTCAAGGACCACGGCCGCACGCCGGTCGGCCGGCACCTGCGCCCGGCGGTGCACCGGGCGCTGACCGCCGTCCCCTCGCTGCTGGGTGATCAGGCACCGTGCGGGCCCGGGGTACCGTGGACGGCACCGGCCCTGCTGGTCCCGGTCCCGGGGAGCGCGGCCGGTTTCCGGCGGCGGGGATACGACCCGGTGGCCGAGCTGCTGACCGGTCCCCTCCCCGCAGGCTGGGAACTGGCGCCCGGCCTGCTGCGCCCGGCCCGTGGACGCGCCGGCGCGCGGGCGCGCGGACGACCGGGGCGGACCGCCAGCCATGCCGGGACGGCCTCCACCCTGCGCCGCCACCGCAACGCCGGGCGGTTCCGCGCGACCGGCCGGGCCCCTCGGGTCCAGGGGCGCACCGTGGTGCTGTTCGACGACGTGATGACCACCGGCTCCACCCTCGCCGCCGCCTGGCACGCCCTGGACGGGCTGGGCGTGAGACCCGCCGCGGCGGTGGTCCTGGCCGCCGTCACGGCACCCGGATCCGGGCCCGCTGAGGGACTTAACTCCGAGTGAAGAACCGACTAGGCTGAGTGTGCGGGACCCGGGAGGGAACCGCCAGAGGCGGCAGGAAGGAGGAGTTCTTCCCGCCGCCGATGTGCATTAAGGGGCCGGTCGGTACCCCGGCCCCCGGTGCCACACCACTGTTCGGATGGCCGCGAGGCCCTAGGAGGACATCATGACCATGGACGTCAGCTACGTTGCCCGCAACGTGTCGATCCCGGACCGGTTCCGGGACTACGCCCAGGAGAAGTTCAGCAAGATCGAGCAGCTCGCGCAGCGTGCTCAACGGCTGGAGATCAAGGTCACCAAGCAGTCCAACCACCGCCATTCGGGCCATAACCTGACCGTTGAACTGACGGTGCAGGGCAAGGGCAAGGTCATCCGGGCCGAGGCCCAGTCCGATGACAAGTTCGCGGCCTTCGACCTGGCGTTCGGCAAGCTCCTGGAGCGCCTGCGGAGGCTCCGCGACCGGCAGAAGGACCGGCAGCACCAGCGAGTGTCCGTCGCCGACGCGACGGCGGCCCTGCCCGTGATCGATGCGGAGCGGTCGCTCGTGGACCAGGTCAGGGCGGAGCAGGCAGCGCAGGAGGACGTCCAGGGCGAGAAGAACGGCGAGGCCCCCGTGACGATCCGCAAGAAGGTCTTCCCCGCCCAGCCGATGACCGTCCACGACGCCGTGGACGCCATGGAGATGGTCGGCCACGACTTCTACCTGTTCGTCGACGAGGAGTCCGGACGGCCCTCGGCGATCTACCGGCGCAAGGGCTGGTCGTACGGCGTCATCGCCCTGGACGCGGAGCATCCGGACGCCGAACCCCGCGAGGAGGAGATCGGCTACCGGGCGGCCGCCGTCTGAGACCCCGCGAACCCCTGAGGGCAGTGCCCGCCCCGGCCGGGGCGGGCACTGCCCCTGTCCGGATCAGTCCGACCACGAGGCCCGACCGCCCATGACGTCCACCCCGCCCGCCCTGAGCGCCTCCGAGGCCCGGCGCACCGTCCTGGCCGCTCAGCTGCTGGACCGCCCGCGCCGCCCGGGGCCGGTGACCGGCCGCCGGATCAGGGCGGTGCTGGACCGGCTGAACGTGGTGCAGATCGACTCCGTGAACGTGCTGGCCCGGGCGCACTACGTGCCCCTCTACAGCAGGCTCGGACCGTACGAGACGGCGGGGCTGGACCGCGTCTGGCACCGGGCCCCGCGTGACTGGACCGAGTACTGGGCCCACGAGGCCTCCCTCGTGCCGACCCGGTTGCGGCCCGCGCTCATGGCCGTCCAACGCCGCACGTGGATGTCCGCCACGGAGCTGGACGCCGCACTGCGGGAGGACCTGTCCGACCGGATCCTGGCGCTGCTGGAGACCTCCCGGCCCCTGACTGCCCGGCAGGTCCAGGACCGACTGGGAGACCACGGTCGGCACGAGGGGCACTGGGGCTGGAACTGGACCGTGGTCAAGCGCGTCCTCGAGGATCTCTTCGCCTCCGGGCGCATCGCCAGTGCAGGACGGAACGCGCAGTTCGAGCGCCGGTTCTTCCCTGCCTCACGGCTCACCCCGGACGTCGGGGATCCGGACGCCCACGCGGCCGCCGTCGAGCTCGTCCGGGCCGCCTCGCGGGCCCTGGGCGTGGCCACCGACGCCTCACTGGCCGACTACTACCGCATCCATGTCACGGCCGCCCGCGCCGCCGCCCGCGAGCTGCACCGCGAGGGCGTCCTGGAACCGGTCGGCCTGCCGGGCACCGGCGGGCGGACCGTGCCGGCCTGGCGCCACGTGGCGGCGGTCACGCCCCGGCAGGCCACCGGCCGTGCCCTGGTGAACCCCTTCGACCCCCTGGTGTTCCATCGTCCGCGGGTTCAGGACCTGTTCGGGGTCCGGTACCGCCTGGGAATCTACACTCCCGCGGCCAGGCGCACCCGCGGTTACTACTCCCTGCTGTTCCTGCTGGGGGAGCGGCTGGCCGCCCAGGTCGACCTCAAGGCCGACCGCCTGTCAGGGGTGCTGCTGGTGCGCGGCGCCTGGTGGGAGGACCCCGCCGGGCTGCCCCGCGGGACCGCATCCGGGGCCGCGTCCCCGGGCCGTGCCCGGGGCGGGACCGTTGCGCTCGACCGGACGGCCGACGTCGGGCACGTGGCCGGGGAGCTGGCCGCCGAACTGAACGAGCTTGCCGCGTGGCTGGCCCTGGGAGACGTGGTCGTCGAACCGGACGCGGACGGGGACCTGACCCGGGACGTGGCGTGGGCGTTGAGGAAGCTCCAAGGGTTTTGATCGTAGACTGTGCTGGTATCCCGGACCGGTGCGCCGGACCACCCGGGGTACCCAGAGCGCAACCCATATCGACGCACCCGGGACACCGGGGAACAGGGAGTCCAGGCACGTGGCATCTTTCATCGAACGGATCCTCAAGACCGGGGACAAGAAGGTCCTCAAGCGCCTGAGGGGATTCGCGGACGCCATCAACGTCCTCGAGGACGAGTTCCGTGAGATGACCGACGCCGACCTGCGCGCCGAGACCGAGACGTTCCGGGAGCGGCTCGCCGCGGGAGAGACGCTCGACTCCCTGCTGCCCGAGGCCTTCGCCGCCGTGCGGGAGGCCGCCAGCCGGACCCTGGGCCAGCGGCACTACGACGTGCAGCTGATGGGTGGGGCAGCCCTGCACCTGGGCAACATCGCCGAGATGAAGACCGGTGAGGGCAAGACCCTCGTCGCCACGCTGCCGGCCTACCTGAACGCGCTGACCGGCAAGGGCGTCCATGTCATCACCGTCAACGACTACCTGGCCTCCTACCAGTCCGAGCTGATGGGGCGCGTGTTCCGTTTCCTGGGCATGGAGACCGGCTGCATCGTGGCCAACCAGGACCCGGCGACCCGGCGCGCACAGTACGCCGCGGACATCACCTACGGCACGAACAACGAGTTCGGCTTCGACTACCTGCGCGACAACATGGCCTGGTCCAAGGACGAACTGGTCCAGCGCGGCCACCACTTCGCGATCGTCGACGAGGTCGACTCCATCCTCATCGACGAGGCCCGCACCCCGCTGATCATCTCCGGCCCGGCCCAGGGGGACGCCAGCCGCTGGTACACCGAGTTCGCCAAGCTGGTGAAGAGGCTGACCCTGGACGAGGACTACGAGGTCGACGAGAAGAAGAAGACCGTCGGCGTGCTCGAGCCCGGTATCGAGAAGGTCGAGGACTGGCTGGGGATCACCAACCTGTACGAGTCCGCGAACACCCCGCTGATCCAGTACCTGAACAACGCCATCAAGGCCAAGGAACTGTTCAAGAAGGACAAGGACTACGTCGTCATGGGCGGCGAGGTCAACATCGTGGACGAGCACACCGGTCGTGTCCTGTCCGGGCGCCGGTACAACGAGGGCATGCACCAGGCCATCGAGGCCAAGGAGGGTGTGCAGATCAAGGCGGAGAACCAGACCCTGGCCACCGTCACCCTGCAGAACTACTTCCGGCTCTACGAGAAGCTCTCCGGCATGACCGGCACGGCCGAGACCGAGGCCGGCGAGTTCATGTCCACCTACAAGCTGGGCGTGGTGCCGATCCCGTCGAACCGGCCGATCCAGCGCCAGGACAAGACGGACCTGATCTACAAGAACGAGGTCGCGAAGTTCGACGCGGTGGTCCAGGACATCGCCGAGCGCCACGAGGCCGGCCAGCCCGTGCTGGTGGGCACCACCTCGGTGGAGAAGTCCGAGTACCTGTCCAAGCTGCTTGCCAAGGCGGGTATCCGGCACGAGGTGCTCAACGCCAAGAACCACGCCCGTGAGGCCGCGATCGTCGCCCAGGCCGGCCGCAAGGGGGCGGTGACCGTGGCCACCAACATGGCCGGGCGCGGAACGGACATCATGCTCGGTGGCAACGCCGAGTTCAACGCTGTGGCGGAGATGCAGAGGCGCGGGCTGGATCCGGAGGAGAACGCGGAGGAGTACGAGCGCCTCTGGGACGAGGTCCTCGCGGCCGCCAAGGAGGGCGTGCAGAAGGAGCACGAGGAGGTGCTCGCACTCGGTGGGCTCTACGTGCTGGGCACGGAGCGCCACGAGTCGCGGCGCATCGACAACCAGCTGCGCGGGCGCTCCGGACGGCAGGGCGACCCCGGCGAGTCCAGGTTCTACCTGTCCCTGACCGATGACCTGATGCGCCTGTTCAACCCTGCCGCCGCCTCCCGGATCATGAACTCCTCCTCGGTGCCGGACGACATGGCCCTGGAGTCCAAGATGGTCTCCTCCGCGATCGCCAACGCGCAGCAGCAGGTGGAGTCCCGCAACACCGAGCAGCGCAAGAACGTGCTGAAGTACGACGACGTGATGAACCGCCAGCGCGAGGCCATCTACACCGACCGGCGGCAGATCCTCGAGGGTGAGGACCTGCACGAGAAGGTCCAGCACTTCCTCGAGGACGCGGTCTCGACCATGGTGGACGAGAGCACCGCCGTGGGCCACGCAGGGGAATGGGACCTGGAGCAGCTGTGGACCGACCTGCGGCAGATGTACCCGGTGGGGGTCACCATCGAGGAGGTCCTCGAGGAGGTCGGCGGGCTGACCAAGCTCAAGGCGGCCGACCTCAAGCGGGAGCTGACCTCGGATGCCAAGCTGGCCTACGAGGACCGGGAGAAGGCGATCGGCGCGGAGACCATGCGCGAACTGGAGCGCCGGGTGGTGCTCTCCGTGATCGGCCGGAAGTGGCAGGACCACCTGTACGAGATGGACTACCTCAAGGAGGGCATCGGGTTGCGCTCGATGGCCCAGCGTGACCCCCTGGTCGAGTACCAGCGCGAGGGGTACATCATGTTCCAGTCCATGATGGAGGCCATCCGTGAGGAGTCCGTGGGCTACCTGTTCAACCTCGAGGTGCAGACGGCGCCGGCCCCGACCTCCCTGCCCGGCGTGAAGGACGCGCGCGGTGCGACGATGACCCCGGTACTGAACGTCAAGGGCCTCGAGGCGCCGCAGCAGCCGGCAACCCTGCGGTTCTCTGCTCCCTCCGACTCCGGCGAGGTCACCACCGAGGTACGCCGCACCGGGACCACCGACGCGGATGGCCGGCGCGGTGAGGCCGAGACGGCCGGCGCCGGAGGACGGGGCGCGGCGTCCTCGAAGAAGGGCCGCAAGCGCCGGCGCTGATCTGGCACCGACCCGAGGTGGACCCGGCGTACGAGCATGCTCAGCCGAGTTCGAGCGCGGTGACCTTCCACCGGTCGCGGTGGCGCTCGATCCGCAGGGCCATGGCCCGGACGCGATCCGGCAACTGGATGGTGGCGCTGGCCTCGTAGACCCCGTCCCCTGCGGGACAGCAGCGGGATCCCAGGGCCTGTGGTGCGCCCGCAGCGCCGCGATCAGGCCGGATCCGGCGGGCCAGTTCCGCCCGTCGGGTCATCTTGCCGTAGGTCGGCAGGTCCAGCCATGCCGAGAGCTGGCGCGCCGGCCGGAGACCGAGCTCGGCCTCGACGCAGGCCAGGGCGACGATCCGGGCCAGGGACCTGATGTGCCGTTCCTCTTCACGACGCCGTTCGGCGAGGGCCCGTTCGGAAGGCGTCGAGGCCGGGGCGGTCTGGGGCCCGGGAGACCACGCTGGACGTGAGGTTCCGGACCCGGGGCGTCCGACGGCGGGGGCTCCTCCGTGGGCGGACCGGGGCGGCAGGGCCGGTGGCACCGTGGACACGGTCAGCGGACCGGGGGTGCGGTGGGTCGCGGTCAGGTGGGTGGTGGACATCGTTCCTCCGATGGGTCGGTCGAACCGTGCTGGGGGTCAGGTGTGGGGGATCGAGGGCGCGCACGCGGGGCGTGCCCACCGCGCGTGGCCAAACCGGCCGGCTCAGGACACCGGGGGCGCCTGGAGGACCGTTCCGGGGGCCAGGACGTCCGCCTCGGCTCCGATGACCGGCCGATTGAGCTGATACCACTGCCGCCACCTGCGGTCGATCTCCAGGTCGGTGGCGTACGGACCGAGTTCCTCGGCGGCGATGTCCCAGAGGCAGTCACCGGCGCGCACGGTGACCGACCTGGGCGCCGTGCTGCGGCCCTGCTGCCCGGCCCCGGGGACCGCCGGGGCCGGAGCGGCCGGTCGCCACGTCGGCGACGGGACGTCGGCGGAGGGAGGCGGCGTCCCGGACGGTGTCTCGCGCGACGCGGCCATCCAGCCGGGCCGGGGGGCGGGTACGGTCAGGACGGCGGCCTGCTGCCGGGCCACGGAGACGTGCTGCCCCGGGGTTGTGCCGACCCCGAAGGGGTCGTCGGTCGCCGCCCATGAGCCGGGGGCGACCAGCAGGTTGAGGCCCAGGACGGAGGCGGCCACCCGGCGCAGGAACCGCGGTGACAGGGCCTGTCCGTACCGGACCAACCGGACCGAGCGCGACCGTTGACCGAGGGCCGTCAGGGCCGTGCCGATCAGCGCCACGAACCACCAGGCGGCCAGGAGTGCGCCTGTCCCCGCGCAGGCCGAGGCCACCAGGACCTCGACCGCATGCAGTCCCGAGACGGCCTCGGCGGAGAGTCCGGTGGACCCGAACCACCACAACAGCGGGCCGGTCGCCGTGGCCAGTACGGTCAGGGCGACGTCGTCGCCCCGCGGGGCGCTTCGATGGTGCGGTGATGGGGCGTCCACGGGGCTTCCCTTCGGTGGTGTGGCCTGCGCCGACTCGTTCGACGGCCGGTGAGCCTTCTCGATGCCCTCAGCCAACCGTGGCCGCCCGGTGATGTCAATAGGTTCTCTTCAAGTGTCTATGGCTCGTTCTGATGATGTTTGATACTATTTGGTGTCATCTGATGCTTTGTGGTGTTTTTCGGAGGGCTCGTCTCCTCGGGCCGCGGACTCTCAACGCGGTGGCGCTTCTGCCGATGGGTCGCCCCCCTAGGCTGGGGCCATGAGATGGGAACGGCTCTTCGCCGACCTCGAGGCGCAGCTCGCCCAGGGCCAGTGGCAGGACACGGAGGCCGAGGCCGCGGAGATGACGCGCGGTGAGCATGCGGGCATCACGCTGGCGGACCGGATCCGCGGGGCGCTCGGTGCGACCCTCCAGATCCAGCTGACCCAGGGGGAGCGCCTGCAGATGACCGTGTCCACCGTGGGTGAGGAGTGGCTCGGGGGCAGTGACCGGGGCGGGAGCCTGCTCGTCCACCTGGAGGGGGTCCTCTCGGTGGACGCTCCACTGGCCCTGGCGACGCCGGAGGACTCTCCCGGCCGCCGGAGACTGGGGATCTCCGCGGCCTACCGCACGCTCTCCCGCGCGCGGGCCGGCGTCGTGGTCTACGGACGAGACGGTCGCTCCCTCGGGGAGGGGACCATCGACAGGGTAGGGCGGGACCACTTCGACCTGGCTGTCCATCCGCGGGACGAGCACCGCCGTGGACGTAACGTCCGCGGGCTGCGGGTGATCCCGTTCAGCGCAGTGCAGGTGGTCCGGTCAGCTCACGCGTCCTCGGTCTGAGGTGCGCCGGCGCGACGGGCCTCGGTCTTGGCGGCCTGCTGTGCGTACAGGTCCTCGATGTACTGGTCGAGCTTGACCTGCTCCACCCGCCACTGGCCCCGTCCCCCGATCTGGATGGCCGGGAGCTCACCGCTGCGCACGATCGCCCGGGCCTGGGCCATCGAGATCTGCAGCTCCTCGGCGACGTCGGTCAGGGTGAGGAATCGGGGCATCGGTCCTCCGGGTGGTCGGGACGGGCGTACTGCCGCCCA
Source organism: Citricoccus sp. (assembly GCF_035445025.1). NCBI lineage: Bacteria > Bacillati > Actinomycetota > Actinomycetes > Micrococcales > Micrococcaceae > Citricoccus > Citricoccus sp. Next base: position 34,643 of record NZ_DAOMPX010000007.1, read on the forward strand.
TTCTCCCACGTCCGCGGATCCCGGCCGCGGTTGTCCCCAGTGCCGGTGTCCAGGAACCGATGTCCACAGTGACGGACCGTCCCCTGGGCGGTCTTTTCCGGATGTGACTAGGCTGATTGGCGCATCCGGTGGTGGACGGGACCGCCGGGCCGAACAGGGAGGGCGCTCGTGGAGGGGACGAACAGCGCGGAGGCCCCGCGCCTCAGGCGACCGGGATGGAAGGATCCCCGACTGCTGGTGGGGGTCCTGCTGGTCCTGCTGTCCGTGGCGGGGACCGTTGCCCTGGTCCAGTCGCTGGACCGGTCGGAGGGGTACTGGGCTGCAGGGCAGGACCTGGTGCCCGGAGCGGTCGTGGAGCCCGATCAGCTGACCGTGGTGCAGGCACGTCTGGGCGAGGCGGCAGACGACTACCTGCCGGCGGAGCGGCCGCTGCCGGCGGACGCCTCGGTGGTGGGGACGGTCCGTCAGGGGGAGCTGATCCCGGTGGGCGCAGTGGCTGGCGTGGACCCGGAGTCCCGCCAGGCCGTCGCCCTCACGCTGGAGGATCCCCTTCCGGAGGGCACCGGTCCGGGGGCCCGCGTGGACGTCTGGATCGCCGCCGCCGACGGCCGGCAGGGGTTCGGCGAACCCGAGCTGGTGGCCCCACGCGCCGAACTCGCCGGGATCTCCGAGGCCTCGGGATCCTTCGGCACCACGGGTGAGATCTCGCTGCAGGTCCTGCTCGGCCCCGAGGAACTGCCGCGTGTCCTGGACGCCAAGGGCAACGGCGCGCGCATCAGCGTCGTTCCCTCCCTCGGCGGGCGGTAGGGGCACCGGATGCGCAAGGTCTCGGTCGCCACCACCATCATGCCGGGGCACGACCACGTCTCCGGGCTGGAACGGCTGCGCGGGCCGGTCACGGTCATCCGGCGCTGCGAGAGCCTGGCGGAACTGATCTCCGTGGCACGATCCGGACTCGCGGACGTCCTGCTCGTGGCCGGGGACACGGGACAGCTCACGCTGACCTTCTTGGACTCCGTCGCCGCCGACGCCCGCGGACGCCGAGTGGCGGTGGTGGCACTCAGCGACGTCGCCGCTGAACGCGAACGCCTCGGACACCTCGGCGTCGTCGCCGTGCCCCCGGAGACACCGCCCTCCGACCTTGCCGCACTGCTGCAGGAGGCGGTGGCGGCGGCGCGTCACCCACTGCCCGTCGGTTCCTCCGACCATGACGACCGACCGCCCGGCGCGACGGAGCGACCCGGCCGCCGGGCGGCTGGGGCCATCGTGCGGACCGGTTCGTCCGGGTCCGCCGCACCGGGTACCCGGCCCGCGGAGGCCCGCGCCGGGGCCGTCGACCCCGGCGCCGGCCAGGACAGCGCTGCGGCCCCGGTGTCATCGGGGGAGTGGATCCCGGCCAGCGGCGAGGACGATGACGACGGTGACCGGTCTGGGGCCCGATCGGCCGCACCGGTCGCGGTCCCGGTCCCACCGGCGGATGTCCTGACGGATTCCGAGGCCGGAGCCCGCCCCACCCGGACGACGGCCGTCTGGGGGCCTGCGGGCAGCCCGGGCCGCACGACCGTGGCCGTGAACCTCTCCGTCGAACTGGCGCTGGCCGGACGCCGTACCCTGCTGGTCGACCTGGACACCTACGCCGCGTCCGCCGGGGTGCTTCTGGGACTGCTGGACGAATCGGCCGGTATCGCCCAGGCCTGCCGACTGGCGGACCAGGGTGAAATCAGCGCGGAGGGGGTCGGCCGCTGCGCCCTCCGTGCGCGCGTGGCCGGGGCCACGCTCCAGGTCCTGACGGGACTGACCCGCTCCGACCGGTGGCCCGAACTGCGCCGGTCCGCCCTCGACGCCGTCCTGACCGCGGCCGCCGAGGGGTGGGAGGAGGTCGTGATCGACTGTGGCTTCAGCCTGGAGCAGGACGAGGAACTCAGCTTCGACATCCCCGCGCCGCAGCGTAATGCCGCCACCCTCGCGGGGCTCGCCGCCGCCGACCGGATCCTGGCCGTGGGCGCCGGTGACCCGGTGGGACTGCCGCGCCTGGTCCGGGCCCTCGACGAGCTCGACCAGGCCGAGACGGCGGCCGGCGCCGTCGTGGAGATCGTGGTCAACCAGGTGCGGGCCGAGGCGTCCGGCGTGGCGCCGAGGTCCCAGGTCCGCAGCGTCCTCGAACACTTCGCCGGGGACAGGACGGTGTCCGCCTTCCTCCCGTGGGACCGCAAGGCCCTGGACCGGGCACTGCTGGGCGGCCAGGTGCTCGCGGAGGCCGCGCCGAAGTCGGCGCTGCGGCGGGCCCTGTCCGCGCTCGCGGGGACGCCGCAGGAACCGGCCGAGGGCCGTGCACGGCGCCTGCCGGTTCCCCGGCGACTGCTCGGCGCGGCCCGTTAACGCTTTGAGACGTGGGCCACTAGGCTCGGAGCCAGTGGACCAAGGACGTTCCACTGCCTCCGGACGCCCCGGTGCCCGGAGCCGTTGAAGCGATGGAAGAGGACACCACCACATGTCATCGTCGACTCCCCTGTGGACCGATCAGCACGACTCCACCACCCCGGAGCGCCAGATCGACCCCGCCCCGCTGTTCGATGCCTACTTCGAGCACGTCTCCGAGGCGGATCAGGCCGAACTGGACCCGAGGACCCGCCAGGCGCTGGTGACCACGCACGTGGACCTGGCTGCCGGCAAGGGACTGCGGGACGCGGTCGTGAAGGTGACGCCCATGCGTCAGTACGCGCTCGTGCAGATCGTTCACGACGACATGTCCTACCTGGTCGATTCCGTCACCTCGGAGCTGACCCGGCAGGGCCACGCCATCCGCATCGTGGCCCATCCCACGGTCATCACCCACCGGGACCAGGAGAGCGGACGGCTGCTGGCGGTGCACCGCGTCCCCACCCAGTCCGGCACCGCCAGCGGTGACACGACCGCGGCGCTCGCCGACCTCGGCCCGCTCATGGCCGGTGAGGGCGCCCGGGCCGTCGTCGAGTCCTGGATCGGGATCCAGACCGTGGGACCGCTGACGGAGGACCAGGCGGCGGACCTCGAGCACGGTCTCGAGGAGGTGCTCGCGGACGTGCGGGCGGCCATCGCCGACACCGACCGCATGCGCTCGGCGGCCTTCACGGCGGCCCGGGCCCTGGCCCACGATGCCCCGCCGAGCGTCCAGGGCGTGCGCCAGAGCACCGAACTGCTGAACTGGATGGAGGACGGCCACTTCACCTTCACCGGCTACCGCGAGTACCTGCTGCAGAGCGGGGACAACGGGCAGGTGCTGGTCGCTCTGGAGGACACCGGCCTGGGGATCCTGCGGCACCGGCCCAGTGCGCCCCCGGCACCGCTGTCCATCGCCGGCCGCAACCAGATCGAGCGCCCCAACCCGCTGATCATCACCAAGGCCAACTCCCGCTCCCGGGTGCAGCGGGCCGCCTACATGGACTACGTGGCCGTGAAGACCTACGGCGCGGACGGCCGGGTCACCGGCGAGCGGCGCTTCATCGGCCTCTGGGACCCCAAGGCGTACACGACCTCCGTGGAGGACATCCCGCTGATCCGGGACAAGGTGGCCGCGGTGCTGGCCCTGTCCGGGTTCCCGCGGGACTCCCACTCGGGCGCCGAGCTCCAGCAGATCCTGGAGACCCACCCGCGCGACGAGCTGTTCCAGGTGGACGTGGAGGAACTGTGGGAGACCTGCCGGCAGATCCTGCAGCTGCAGGAACGGCGCCGGACCCGGTTGTTCCTGCGCCCGGACACCTACGGGCGGTTCATGAACGCCCTCGTGTTCCTGCCCCGTGACCGGTACAACACCGCCGTGCGCGGCCGGATCCAGGACGTGCTGCTGGAGACGCTCGGGGGGGAGTCCCTCGACTTCCAGGTGCGGCTGACCGAGTCCGTGCTGGCCCGGCTCTACTTCCGCGTCCGGCTGCCGCGCGAGCGCGAGCGCAGTGAACCGGTGGATGCCAAGGAGCTGGAGCAGCTCCTGGTCGACGCGGTGCGCTCCTGGAAGGAGGGCGTGGACGAGAAGGCGATCGAGGCCTTCGGCGAGGACAGCGGCGTGGACACCGCCCGGCTCTGGGACGAGGCGTTCCCGCCCGCCTATCGGGTGGCCTACGAGATCGACGACGCCCTGGAGGACATCGGCCGGTTCTCGAGCCTGCCGGGGGACGGCGAACCGGTGGTGCACGTGGTGCCGGAGGACCGCGACGAGAGGTCCCGCAAGGCGGAGGAGGAGGTCGAGGGCATCACCGTGGGCCGGATGAAGCTGTACTCCGACCGGCCCCGGACGCTCACGGAGGTGCTGCCGGTATTGCAGAACCTCGGTCTGTCCGTGATCGATGAGCGCCCCTTCGAGGTCGAGCCGGCCGACGGGCGCAAGTTCTACCTCTACGACTTCGGACTGGGCTATCCCGAGGGCACGGAGAACGATGTCTCCGCCCGACTGCTCGAGGACGCGGTGGTGGCCACGGCGACGGGATCCGCCGAGTCCGACGCGCTGGACCGGCTGGTCCTGTTCCAGGAGCTGCCCAGCCGCACCGTCACCATGCTCCGGGCGTACGCCAAGTACCTGCGCCAGCTCGGCGTCCAGTACTCCCTGACCTTCATGGCCGACTCCCTCCTGACCCACCCGGAGATGACGTCCCTGCTGGTGGAGTACTTCTACACCCGCTTCGATCCCTCGCTGCCCGCGGCCACGGACGACGACGGCGCCACCGCCGGCCCGGCCCGGCGCCAGGCCATGGAGGACGTCCGTGAACGCGCCGAGAACGCCCTGGACGCCGTCTCGACGCTCGACGCCGAACGCGTCCTGCAGGGCTTCCTCACCGTCATGCAGGCGACCCAGCGGACCAGTTTCTTCCAGGGGCACCGCCGGCTGAGCTTCAAGATCGCCACGGAGCAGATCCCGTTCGCGCCCCAGCCGCGGCCGGCCCGGGAGATCTGGGTGTACGCCCCCGACGTCGAGGGCGTCCACCTGCGCTTCGGGCCGATCGCGCGTGGCGGGCTGCGCTGGTCCGACCGCCGGGAGGACTTCCGCACCGAGGTGCTCGGGCTCGTGAAGGCCCAGCAGGTCAAGAACGCCGTGATCGTCCCCACCGGCGCCAAGGGCGGGTTCTACGCCAAGAGGCTGCCCGACCCCGCCGCCGATCGCGGCGCCTGGATGGAGGCCGGGAAGGACGCCTACCGCACCTTCATCCGCGCCCTGCTCGACATCACCGACCAGCAGGAGCGCTCCGGCGAGGGCACGGTGTTCTCGGTGCGCGGGGACATCGTGCGCTACGACGGTGACGACGCCTACCTGGTGGTGGCCGCGGACAAGGGCACGGCGTCCTTCTCCGACACCGCCAACGAGATCTCCGCCGACTACGGTCACTGGCTCGGTGACGCCTTCGCCTCGGGCGGATCGGTGGGCTACGACCACAAGGCCATGGGCATCACGGCCCGCGGTGCCTGGGAGTCGGTCAAGAGCCACTTCGCCTCGATCGGCCATGACACCCAGGCCCAGGACTTCACGGTGATCGGCATCGGGGACATGTCCGGTGACGTGTTCGGCAACGGCATGCTGCTGTCCGAGCACATCCGGCTCGTGGCCGCGTTCAACCACCTGCACGTCTTCCTCGACCCGGACCCCGACGCCGCGGCCTCCTTCGCCGAACGCCGCCGGCTCTTCGAGCTGCCCCGCTCCTCCTGGTCCGACTACGACCGCTCCCTCATCAGTGAGGGAGGTGGCGTCTACGACCGCTCCGCCAAGTCCATCCCCGTCTCCGAGCAGGTGCGGGCCCGGCTGGGCCTGCCCGCGGACACCACCGAGCTGACGCCGGCGGAGCTGATCCAGGCCATCCTGAAGGCACCGGTGGACCTGTTGTACAACGGCGGCATCGGCACGTACGTCAAGGCCGCGGACGAGGACCACGCGGAGGTCGGGGACCGGGCCAACAACGCGATCCGCATCAACGGCGCCGACCTCCGGGTCCGCGTGGTGGGTGAGGGCGGGAACCTGGGCTTCACCCAGCGGGGCCGGATCGAGGCGGCCCTGGCCGGGGTGCAGATCAACACCGACGCCATCGACAACTCCGCCGGCGTGGACTGCTCCGACCACGAGGTGAACATCAAGATCCTCGTGGACCAGCTGGTCTCCACCGGAGCCCTGGAGGCGCAGGAGCGCGCCGCGCTGCTCGAGTCGATGACGGAGGAGGTCGCCCGCCTGGTGCTGCAGACCAACGTCGACCAGAACAGGCTGTTGCGCAACGACTCCCAGAAGGTCTCCGAGTGGCTGCCCAGCTTCGAGCGGCACATCCACTGGCTGGAGGCGCACGGGGACCTGGACCGGGCGCTGGAGTTCCTGCCCGATGACGCGGAGCTCGAACGTCGCCAGCAGGACGGGGCATCCCTGACGACCCCGGAACTGTCCGTGCTCGCCGCCTACGCCAAGACGAACCTCTCGGCCGTCCTGCTGGACTCGGCACTGCCGGACGACCCCTGGTTCGACCGCACGCTGGACGCCTACTTCCCGACGCAGCTCCGGGAGCGGTTCGCCGGACAGATCCAGCAGCACCCGCTGCGCCGGGAGATCATCGCCACCGTGGTCGCCAACGACGTCGTCAACACCGGCGGCACCACGTTCGTCTTCCGCGCCATGGAGGAGACCGGGGCGGACGCCCCCGCGGTGGTGCACGCCTACGTCGCGATCAAGGAGATCTACGGCTTCGGCCCGTTCCTCGACGCGATCTCGGCGCTGCCTGCGTCCGTGTCTGGGGAGGCCAAGGGCCGCGTCTACCTCGACGCCCGGCGCGTGCTGGACCGCGCCGTGCGCTGGTTCGTCAACCACCGCACGCGCAGCGGCGCCAGCATCAGCTCGGGGGTGGAGTACTTCCGGGACGATGTCCAGGCACTGGCGGCGGACCTGCCGCAGATCCTCCGGGGCCAGGACGCCGAGCGCTACGAGCAGTGGCGTGACGAGGCCCTGGAGATGGGCCTTCCGGAGGACCTGGCCAGCCGACGGGCCTACCAGTTCGAGTCCTACGGGCTGCTCGACGTGGTGCGGCTGGCCCGGAAGACGGGGCGCGACCCGCGCTCCGTGGCCGAGGTCTACTACCGCCTCTACGACTGGTTCGACGTGGATCCGGTGCTCAACCGCATCACCGGCCTGCCGCGTGACGGGCGGTGGCGCGCGCTGGCCCGGGCCGCGCTGCGCGATGACCTGTACGGCCTGCTGGTCAGCTTCTGCTCCGACATCCTGGACGGCAGGGGAGACACCGTCGACGAACTCGTGTCCCAGTGGGCCGAGGACCGCTCGACCAGCCTCACGCGGGCCGAGGGTTTCCTGGACGAGATCCGCGAGGCCGGGACCGATGACCTGGCCTCGCTGTCCGTGGCGCTGCGCCAGTTGCGCGCGGTGACGGCCCAGTAGGGTTCCGATGTCCCTGCTGACCGCACCGCTCGAGGACGATCCGGACCTCCGGGACGGAGACGTCGACCGGCTGCAGGCCGTGGTCGCCGACTGGCAGCTGCTGGCGGACCTGTCCTTCGGCGACCTGGTGCTCTGGTACCCGGTCACCGGGCCGGAGGAGCCCGATCGTGGTTTCGTCGCCCTGGCCCAGGCCCGGCCCTTCACCTCGCAGACCGCGCTGCACCGGGACATCGTGGGCAGCAGGGTGCGCGCGGACCTGAGGTCCCTCGTGGACCACGCGTGGCAGACCGGGGAGCCCACGGTCACCGCGCCCTCGGTCTACGCGCCGGACAGTTCGATGCGGGTCACGGTGTGGCCCGTGGTGCGTGAGGGCAGGACCATCGGCGTGCTGACCGTGCACCAGAACCTGACCGGACAGCGCACCCCCTCCCGGCTCGAGCTCGTCTACCGAGAGAGTGCCCACCGACTGCTGGAGATGGTGTCCCGGGGCCAGTGGCCGGATCCGGACGACCCGGTCGGTGGGCCGCACCGCGGCTCGCCGCGTGTGGGCGACGGCCTGCTGCTGCTGACCGCGGACGGCCGGGTGGACTTCGCCACGCCCAACGCCGTCTCGGCCTTCCGCCGGCTGGGGGAGACCGACCCCCTGGAGGGGAGGTCCCTGGCCCGGGTCGTCACCGACCTGCAGGACGAGCGCCGCCCCGTGGACGAGTCCCTTCCCCTGGTCCTCACGGGCAAGGCGACCGCCCGCGCGGAGTTGCAGGTCCGGGCGGTGAGCCTGACCCTGAGGACGGTGCCGCTGAGGGAGCGGGACGAGCGCATCGGGGCGCTGGTCCTGCTGCGCGATGTCACGGAGCTGCGCCGTCGTGAGCAGCAGCTGGTGGGCAAGGACGCCACGATCCGGGAGATCCACCACCGGGTGAAGAACAACCTGCAGACCGTCGGCTCACTGTTGCGCATGCAGTCCCGCAGGATGACCTCGCCCGAGGCCAAGCGCGGGCTGGAACAGGCGATGCGCCGGGTGGACACGATCGCGCTGGTGCACGAGACGCTCTCCCACGGCCTGGACGGGCAGGTGGACATGGATGCCCTGCTGGGTCGCCAGTTCCGCCTGGCCGTGGAGGTCGCCGGCGACGGCCGGCCCGTCACCACCGAGTACTCCGGCGGGTTCGGCCACCTGCCCAGTGACCTGGCCACGCCCCTGGCCCTGGTCATCAACGAGCTGGCCACCAATGCCGTGGAGCACGGCACCCGCCCCGAGGGCGGGCACGTGGGCCTGTCCGCGCGGCGCTCGCACGTGCCCGCGGGGGAGCGGCTGGAGGTCCGGCTGTGGGACAGCGGCTCGTCGGATCCGTCCTCCGGGCCCGACGCCGGCCCGGAGTCCCCGGCGGCTCCGGGCGGGGCCGGCGTCGTGCCGGAACCGGGACAGGATGCCGGCCTGGGGCTGCAGATCGTCCGGACGCTGGTGGCCGGGGACCTCCGCGGGACGATCGACTGGCACCGGCGTCCGGACGGAGGCACGGAGGTCGTGATCCTGGCCCCGGTCCCGGAACGCTGAAACCCCGGCCTGCTGGGCAGGCCGGGGTTTCAGGGGCTGGGGTGGGGCCGGAGGCCCCACAGGGTGGTCGGAGCCTCAGGAGGCCCGACGGGCGCGGGCGGCGCGACGCTTCAGCGCCCGGCGCTCGTCCTCGCTCATGCCGCCCCAGACCCCGGAGTCCTGGCCGGACTCGATGGCCCACTGCAGGCAGGTGTCGACTACTTCGCACGTACGGCAGACCGCCTTGGCTTCCTCGATCTGGAGCAGTGCCGGTCCAGTGTTCCCCACGGGGAAGAACAGTTCCGGGTCCTTGTCCAGGCACGCTGCCCGGCTACGCCAATCCATGCTGATCGATACTCCTCTTCTGCCGGGCACACTGCGACCCGACGCGTCCTACGTCTGTCGAAACGGACGATCGTCCGTCTGCGGGGCTGGTCGTCGCCATCCGTACGACGGCAAAGAAAAAAGGGCCGTAGCAACGACCCCCGCTGAACTCGTGAAATATCTTTTCATGTACATTGCACGTAAACAAGGGGTACGGCGGATTGGACGGCGGATATCCTGAGGTGTTGATCACAAGCCGGGTCCCGACGGGACCGACTATTCCGGCCCCTGCGCGGCACTGTCAAGGGTGACGGGATCCATTCCGGTGCCGGATTGGGAAGAGGCAGCGGGCGGATCAGGTCGAGGACAGGGCAACGACGGAAGGACGGCACGAGCACGTGAGTACGCAGAGTCGGCAGGGTCCCCGACCCCCGGCCGTGGTGGCGGTGGCCCTGGTGCTGCTGTTGCAGGCCCTCGGAGTGCTGGTGGCGGCTGCCGGGTTCGGGGTGCAGGTCGGGACCGGGTCCCTGAACCTGGGCGCCCAGGTATTCCTCGTCGTCCTCATGGTCGCCGCCGGGTTCTGGATCGGAGCCGTGGGCCTGGGCGTGTGGCGCGGCAGGCCGTGGGTCCGGGCGGCCACCGTGGTCATCGAGATGTTCGCCGTCATCCTGTCCATCAGCTTCTTCTCGGCCGGGAACGTGCCCATGGGCGCCGTGTTCCTGTTGCCGGCCGCGGTGGCCCTGGTGCTCATGTTCTCCCGGCAGGTGGCCTCCTACCTGGCCGGACTGCCCTCCTGACCGTCCGGCCGTGCCCGGGGCACCCGGGCCGCTCGGGTCCTCGAGGCCGGAACGGGCCGGGCCCGGCGTCCTCTGCTGGAGGCGCCGGGCCCGGTGGGGTAACGGGGTCTGGAGGGCGTGTGCGGACCGGCGGTCAGTTCACCGCGCCGGTGTACTTCTCGCCCGGGCCCTTGCCCGGCGCGTCCGGGAACGGCGAGGCCTCGCGGAAGGCCAGCTGCAGGGAGCGCAGGCCGTCGCGCAACGGGCCGGCGTGCTGGCTGCCGATCTCCGGGGCGGCGGCGGTGACGAGGCCGGCCAGGGCGGTGATGAGCTTGCGGGCCTCGTCCAGGTCGATGAGCTCCTGGGCGTCCTCACGGTCGGCCAGGCCGACCTTCACGGCCGCCGCGGTCATGAAGTGGACGGCCGTGGTGTTGATGATCTCCACCGCCGGGACCTCGTGGATCTCCCGGACCCGGTCGGCCACCGGCTCGCCGGACGGGGAGGGATTCTGCTGTGCATCGTTCATGCTGGTAAGCTTGTCACAGACCAGCTGGTCCGCTGGCCATTCCCCTGTGGAATGGACCACGGTCACCAGCCATCGAAGTGGAGGCCATCTCCCACCCGCGTCAGCAGGAAGCCCGGATTCCGGGCCGAGTTGCCGGGTTACCGGTCCGGCAGTCCCGTGAGGGTTGTCGCACCGTTCGGTCGGCGGAGTACTCCGCTGGCCTCGGCCTCCGTCTGCGTTGAGCACGGAGGCCTTAGTCGTCTCCGGGCCCGGCGCAGGGGACCGCACCCGGGACAGCGGCCCCGAACCCGAAGAACCCAGACCACAGGAGTTGCAAGATTAGCGAGCCGAGAATCAACGAACGGATCCGCGTGCCCGAGGTGCGCCTGGTCGGCCCCCAGGGCGAGCAGGTCGGAATTGTGCGCATCGAGGATGCGCTGCGACTTGCCACTGAGGCCGATCTGGACCTCGTTGAGGTGGCCCCGACGGCGAAGCCGCCGGTCTGCAAGCTCATGGACTTCGGCAAGTGGAAGTACGAGGCCGCCGTCAAGGCCCGTGAGGCGCGGAAGAACCAGACGAACACGGTGTTGAAGGAAGTCCGCTTCCGCCTGAAGATCGACACCCACGACTACGAGACCAAGGTCGGCCACGCCCGGAAGTTCCTCACCGCGGGGGACAAGGTCAAGGCCATGATCCAGTTCCGCGGACGCGAGCAGCAGCGCCCGGAGCTGGGCATCCGCCTGCTCGAGAAGTTCGCGTCCGACGTCGCCGATGTCGGCAGCGTCGAGTCGACCCCCCGTCAGGACGGCCGCAACATGGTCATGGTGGTCGGGCCGGTGAAGAACAAGGCCGAGGCCCGCGCCGAGGCCCGGAAGAGCCAGCAGGACACCACCAAGCCCGAGCGCGTCGGTTCGCGCCGTGACGTCGCGGCCCGGGAGGCCAAGTCCAAGGTCGCGGAGGACACCTCGTCCGCCCCGCTGTCCAGCTCCATGTCGGACGCGATGCCCGAGCAGCTGAAGAAGATGGCCCAGGCCGGTTCGGCTGCGGCGGCACCGGCGGCCGCGCCGGCGGAGACCACTCCGGTGTCAGCTCCTGCTGTGACGGAGGAGGCCAAGCCCGTGTCCGCTCCGGCGGAGACCAAGCCGGCTGCGGCCAAGCCCGCGACGGCTTCGACGGAAACGAAGCCGGCTGCGGCCAAGCCCGCGACGGCTCCGGCGGAGACCAAGCCGG
>NZ_DAOMPX010000007.1:46501-87321 GCF_035445025.1 Citricoccus sp.
GCCGGCTGCGGCCAAGCCCGCAGCGGCTCCGGCAGCCAAGCCGGCGGCAACTCCGGCAGCGGCCAAGCCGGCGCCCAAGCCGTCGATGCCGAAGCCGGCCCCCAAGCCCGGTGCGGCCCCGAAGCCCGGCCCCAAGCCGGGCGGCAGGAAGTAAGGCCGGCATCACACCTTCGGTCCGGCATCCCCGGACCGTCCAGATCGGCCCCGTGCACGGCGGGGCCCATGCAGCACTGTCCCGCCCCGGCGGGCAGCCAACACGAAGGAGAACGGCAGCCATGCCGAAGATGAAGACCCACAGCGGAGCCAAGAAGCGCTTCCGCGTGACCGGTTCCGGCAAGCTGATGCGTCAGCAGGCCAACCGCCGCCACTACCTGGAGCACAAGCCCTCCACGCTGACGCGCCGTCTGGCCAGCGACCAGCTGGTCTCGAAGTCCAGCGTCAAGACCATCAAGCGGATGCTCGGCATCTGAGAATCCCCGTGGCCTGAGGGCCGCAATCCAGCCAGCCGCCGCGCGGAGCGTCCCGCGGACGGCATCGATTTCGAAGGAGTACGCACGTGGCACGTGTGAAGCGGGCAGTCAATGCCCACAAGAAGCGCCGGGTGGTCCTTGACCGCGCCTCCGGTTACCGCGGTCAGCGTTCCCGCCTTTACCGCAAGGCCAAGGAACAGCTGCTGCACTCGTATGTCTACAACTACCAGCACCGCAAGAAGCGCAAGGGCGACTTCCGCCGGCTGTGGATCACCCGCATCAACGCCGCCTCCCGCGCCAACGGCATGACCTACAACCGCTTCATGCAGGGCCTGAAGCTGGCCGGCATCGAGGTGGACCGCCGCATGCTCGCCGAGCTGGCCGTGTCCGACGCCGCCGCCTTCGCCACCCTGGTGACCGCGGCCCGCGCGGCCCTGCCCGCGGACGTCAACGCCCCGGTTGCCGCCAAGTAGGCATTCCGGACTCCGTCCGCCGGGCGAGGCATCGCCCGCGCCCTCGCGACAGGACACCATGAACGAGCGCCCTGACCAGGACGTGATGACCAACCCCCGGGCTGACCGGGTGCGCAGGGTCGCACGGCTGGCGGGGCGCTCGTCGCGTCAGCGGGAGGGGTTGTTCCTCGCCGAGGGTCCCCAGCCGGCCCGCGAGGCGCTGCGCGCACACCTGGGCCTGCTCGGATCCCCCCAGTGGGCACCGGGTGACGTCGTGGAGGCGGTGTACGTCTCGACGAGGCTGGCCGATCGTCATCCGGACCTGACCGCCCTGGCAGCTGAGGCAGCCCGCGCGGGGGTCCCGGTGCGGCAGGCCAGTGACGAGGTGCTGACGGCCATGAGCGACGCGGTCACCGGGCAGGACGTCTTGGCCGTGTGCCGGATCCCCGAGTCCTCGGCGGAGTCGGTGCTCGCCGGTCTCACCGGCCAGCCGCGCCTGGCGGCCGTCCTGTGCCGGGTCCAGGACCCCGGCAATGCGGGGACCATCCTGCGCGCGGCCGATGCCGCCGGGGCCGACGTCGTGGTGTTCACGGCCGGCTCGGTGGACCTGTTCAACCCCAAGGTGGTGCGTTCCACCGCCGGATCGCTGTTCCACCTGCCCGTCGTGACCGGGGCGGACCTGCCTGCGGCCGGTGCGCTGCTGTCCGGCCGCGGACTCCAGTTGCTGGCCGCGGACGGGTACGGCACCGTGGTCCTGGACCGGCCTCCGCGGGGCCTGCTGGCGCGGCCCACCGCCTGGCTGTTCGGGAACGAGGCCCAGGGATTGTCACCGGCGGAACTGTCCCTGGCCGCCGAACGGGTGGCGGTGCCCCTCTACGGCAGGGCGGAGTCGCTGAACGTCGCCACGGCGGCGACCGTGTGCCTCTACGCCTCGGCCATGTCCCAGCACGCGGACCGGTCCTGACGTCCCGGCCGGCGACAGCACGAAGGGCGCCCCGAGGGGCGCCCTTCGTCGTCCCGCCGACGTGCCGGAATCAGACCCTGCTGCCGCGGCGGCGCGTGATGGCCTGCCAGATGAAGGCCACGATGATGCCACCGATGATGGCGAACACCCAGGTCCAGAAGCTCCAGAAGCTCTCGTTCAGGTCGAGGCCGAACAGCAGGCCACCGATCCAGCCTCCCAGCATGGCGCCCAGGATGCCGGTGACCAGCGCCCCCAGCCAGCCCCCTCCCTGGTCGCCGGGGAGGATGAGGCGCGCGATCGCCCCTGCGATCAGGCCCATGATGATCCAGCTGATGATGCTCATGATGTGTCCCCTTCGTGCTCGCCGTGCAGTGCGCTGACAGGGATAGTGTCAGCCGGGATGCACGGGCCCGTCCACGGTTGGCGGGCTGGACCGGACGGGCCATCGCCGGTGCCCCGGGCCGGCGGACTGCATGGCCCGCACGGTGCGGCATCGCCACACGTCAGCTGGGGGTTGCCGCGGATCGGGGACGCAACAGCAGCAGGGACAGCACGCACCCGACGGCGGCGAGGACGGCCCCGGCACCGGCCGGCACCTGGAGCCCGGCACCGGCGGAGATGACCGCCGCACCCACCCAGGCGCCCATGGCATTGGCCAGGTTGAGCGCCGAGTGGTTCAGGGCCCCGGACAACTGCGGCGCGTGCGGGGCGGCGTCCACGAGCAGCACCTGCAGGGAGGGGACCAGGGCCGAGGCGGCGGTGGCGGCGGCCAGCAGGGGGACCAACGAGAGCACCCACCACGGTGCGGTGACACTGAAGAGGGCCAGGGCCACGGCCACGGTCCCGAGCATCCACTGCAGGGTGCGGGTGGCCGACCGGTCGGACCAGGCCCCGCCCAGCAGGGTGCCGGCCACCATGCCGAGTCCGTAGAGGGCCATGATGACCGGGACCAGCCGCTCCGGCAGTCCGCCGATCTCCACGAACACCGGGGCGATGTAGGTGTACAGCGCGAACATGCCCGCGAACCCGATGGTGCCCACCAGCACGGCCCGCCACAGTGCGCCGGAGCGCAGCGCGGTCAGTTCACCGCGCACCGAGGTGCCGGCCGGTGCCGGGATGGCCGGGACCAGCCAGGCGACGGCGGCGATCGTCGCGGTTCCGAAGACTCCGGTGAGGATGAACATCCACCGCCAGCCCGCACTCTGTCCGAGCCAGGTGGCCACGGGCACGCCCACCAGGTTGGCCACGGACAGGCCCGCCATCACCCAGGCGGTGGCCTGGCCCCGGCGGGCCGGACCCGCCAGGTGAGCGGCCGCCAGGGCCGCGGCCGAGAAATACGCGCCGTGGGGGAGACCCGAGATGAAGCGGGCCACGAGCATGGTGGCGAAGTCCGGTGCCAGCAGGCTCGCGGCATGGCCGATGACGAACATGGCCATGAGGGAGAGCGCCGAGACCTTCCGGTCCACTCGGGCCAGGCCCGCCGCCAGCAGGGGCGCGCCGACGACGACGCCCAGGGCGTAGGCCGAGATCAGGATGCCGCCGGCGGGAAGGTCGACCTCGAGATCGGCCACCGCCTGGGGCAGCAGCCCCATGATCGCGAACTCGGTGGTGCCGATCGCGAACCCGCCCAGGGCCAGCGCCAGGATTCCCGGCAGGATACGGCGGGGCCGGGCGGGCCGGGCAGGTGGGGCGGAGGGGTCGGCGGCAGTGGGGAGCACCATTCCAGCCTACGGGCCAGGCCTCCGCGCGACCGGCCTAGGATCGGGACCATGACTGAACTCACGTCCACGTCCACCCCGGCTGCCGAGGCGGGAGCACGACCTCGAGGCCCCCGACCCGTCATGGGGGCCGCGGTGCTGGACCGGCTGGACCGTCCGACCCGGCTGCTGGTGGGACGGCGCAGCTCGCCCGAGGGCCTGGCCGGCCTCTGGGAGTTCCCGGGCGGCAAGGTCGAGCCCGGAGAGGACCCCCGGTCCGCCCTGCGGAGGGAGGTCCGGGAGGAATTGGGCGTGGACGTCCGCCTGGACCGCGAGGTGGCGGCAGCTCACCCCGAGGGCTGGCTGCTGGGCAACGGGGCCAGGATGCGGGTGTTCACGGCGGTCATCGAGCGGGGCGAGGCGCGTCCGCTGCAGGACCACGACCTGCTCGAGTGGCGCGCACTGGACCGGGACCGGCTCCAGGAACTGGAGTGGATCCCGGCCGACCGGCCGATCGTCGACGCGCTGGTGGAGATGCTGCGGGACGGACCGTGAGGGTGCCGGCTCAGAACAGTGCCGGCTGCGGAGAGTGCTGCGGAGAGTGCTGGGAAGACCGCCCGGGAACCCCGCGCGCGGTGGCCCTGGCCGACCCCTCCCCGTCCGCCGCGGTGATCCGGTGGGCGCCGCTGCGGTCCAGGCCGTGGCGGCGGGCGGCCGCGGTGGTGCGGCGGCCCAGGGCCTTCCGGTAGGAGGGTGCCGCATAGGAACCCCGGGCGTAGAGGGTGCGGTAGCCCTCGAGCAGTTCCGGATGGTCACGGGCGATCCAGTCCAGGTACCACTGACGGGCCCCGGGCCGCAGGTGCAGGGCACCGGCCAGCACCGACCGTGCCCCGGCAGCGGCCAACGCCGCCATGAGCTCCTCCACCTGCCGGTCGCTGTCCGTCAGCCAGGGCAGCAACGGCATGGCCATGACCGTGACGTCCGCCCCCGCCGAGGCCAGCCTCTCGATCAGCCGCAGGCGCGCCGCCGGGCTCGGCGTCCCCGGTTCGACCTGCTGTGCGAGGCCGGGATCGAGCATGGCCAGGGACACCGACACCTGCACGGGCACCTGACGCGAGGCCGCGGAGAGCAGGTCCAGGTCACGGTCCAGCAGCGTGCCCTTGGTCAGGATGGAGAACGGCGTGCCGGTGTCCGCCAGGGCGGTGATGATGCCGGGCATCAGCCGGTACCGGCCCTCGGCCCGCTGGTACGGGTCGGTGTTGGTGCCCAGCGCCACCAGCTCTCGTGTCCATCCGGGGCGGCCCAGTTCCCGGCGCAGCAGCTCGGGGGTGTTCACCTTCACCACGATCTGCCGGTCGAAGTCGGCCCCCGGGTCGAGGTCGAGGTACTCGTGGGTGCTGCGCGCATAGCAGTAGCGGCAGGCGTGGGTGCATCCCCGGTACGGGTTGACCGTCCACCGGAACGGCATGGGCGAGGAGTCCGGGACCCGGTTCAGGGCCGACTTGGACACGACCTCGTGGAAGGTGATCCCGGCGAAGTCCGGGGTGGTGATGGAACGCTGCAGGCCGGAGAGCGGCAGCAGGGCGGCTGGCGCGGCCGGAGTGCCGTCGCCGTCCTGACCGGTTCCGTCCCCGGCCTGCAGTGCCTGCGCTTCCCATCGCATGGACCGATTAGAACACATGTTCGAATCATGGTGCAAGGAAGGTGTCAGGAACGAGCGTGGGAACCCGGGGGCCGGCGCGTGGTGCCGTCCGTGCTGGTGAGAGTGAGGTCAGGCGCGCCGGCGCGGCCAGCGCACCGGGCGCTCGCGGTACCCGCCGGCCTCCAGTCCCGCGCGGCGCTCGAAGACGTTGCGGGAGGCGGTGTCCCCGGTGCGCAGCAGCGACCAGCCGACCGCCGCCGCGTACAGCACCAGGAACGGCAGCCCCGCGCACCAGGCGTACTGGGTGGCGTGCCGGGACTCATGGGCCAGCAGTTGCGGGGTGATGACCGTCCGGGCCCGGAACAGGACGACGTTGCCGACCGTGAACGCCCCGCCGTCCGGGAACGGCCACCGGTACCCGGTGGCCAGGACCAGCCCCAGCGGTCCCCGCCGCACGGAGCACCCGGAGCCCAGGGCCAGGACCAGTCCCAGGGGCGTCGTCAGGTTGATCGCGTTCCACCACCGCCGCAGCGCCAACCGCGCCGGGAGGCGGTCCGGCCCACGCCCGGGCAGCCGGCCGGCCCGGTCTTCGGACCGGACCGGCCGGCGTCGGGAAGTGTGACCGGCCATGCCGTCCAGCCTAGGTGCCCGGGGCGGTCCACTAGACTGGCCGGGGCCTTCTTCCCGAGTGGCCCACCCCGTGTCCGAACCCACCGCAGCATGAAGGTCGTTGCCCGCCATGACGGAAACCCCCCAGGACCTGGCCGAGACCCCGGTCGAGCAGCCGGACGGAACCACCGAGCAGGTCGCACCCGAGATCTCCCCGGCCGACGAGATGGCCGTGGGCGCCGCCGTGGAGGCCGCGCTCCAGGCCTTCTCCGCCGCCGCCGACCTCGACCAGCTCAAGGCCGCCCGCCTGGCCCACACGGGGGAGAAGGCGCCGCTCACCCTGGCCAACCGCTCCATCGGCAAGCTGCCCAAGGACCAGAAGTCCACGGCCGGCAAGCTCATGGGCGGCGCCCGCAAGGCGATGGAGTCCGCGCTCGCCGCCCGCACCGAGGTGCTGGAGGAGGAGCGCGCGGCCCGGTTGCTCGTCGAGGAGACGGTGGACGTCACCGCGGCGGTCCGCCGTCGTCGCGTGGGCGCCCGCCACCCGCTGTCGGTGCTGCAGGAGCGGGTCTCGGACATCTTCATCGGCATGGGCTGGGAGATCGCCGAGGGCCCGGAACTGGAATCGGAGTGGTACAACTTCGACGCCCTGAACTTCAAGCCGGACCACCCGGCCCGCGAGATGCAGGACACCTTCTTCGTGGACCCGCCCGAGGCCCACCTGGTGCTGCGCACCCACACCTCGCCGGTGCAGATGCGCGCCATGCTCGGGCGCGGTGCACCGGTGTACGTGCTGTGCCCCGGCCGGACCTTCCGCACCGATGAGCTCGACGCCACCCACACGCCGGTGTTCCACCAGTTCGAGGGACTGGCCGTGGACAAGGGTCTGACGATGGCCGACCTGCGGGGCACCCTCGAGTACTTCGCCCGGCAGATGTTCGGCCCGGAGGCGAGGATCCGGCTGCGCCCGAACTTCTTCCCGTTCACCGAGCCCAGTGCCGAGATGGACATCTGGCACCCCGGGGCCAAGGGCGGGCCGCAGTGGATCGAATGGGGCGGTTGCGGCATGGTCCACCCCAACCTGCTGCGCGCCGCCGGCCTGGACCCCGAGGTCTACTCGGGCTTCGCCTTCGGCATGGGCGTCGAGCGCACCCTGATGTTCCGCAATGAGGTCCCGGACATGCACGACATGATCGAGGGCGACGTCCGCTTCTCCCAGCACTTCGGAATGGAGATCTGATCACCCATGCGCATCCCGCTGTCATGGCTCCGTGAGTACGCGCAGGTCCCGGCGGACGCCACCGCCGAGGACGTCATGGCCGACCTGGTGAGGGTCGGCCTCGAGGAGGAGGACGTCCACCGTCCGCTGGACGGGATGTCCGGACCGATCGTGGTGGGTGAGGTGCTCGAGAAGGTGCCCGAGCCGCAGTCCAACGGCAAGACCATCAACTGGTGCCAGGTCCGGGTGGCCCCCGAGGGCCGGCCGCAGCCGCTGTCCGGCGAGGGCATCGACCCCTCCGGCGTCCAGGGCATCGTGTGCGGCGCGGACAACTTCGAGGTGGGGGACAAGGTCATCGTCACCCTGCCCGGGGCCGTGCTGCCCGGGGACTTCCGGATCTCCCCGCGCAAGACCTACGGGCACGTGTCCGCCGGCATGATCGCCTCCGCCCGCGAGCTCGGCCTCGGCGAGGACCACGACGGCATCATCGTGCTCTCATCCCTCGGCTTCTCCCCGGAGCACGGCAACGACCCCGAGGCCGGCACCGACGTGTTCGACCTGCTGCACCTGCGCGACGAGGCCGCGGAGATCAACGTCACGGCGGACCGCGGCTACGCCTTCTCCATCCGCGGCGTGGCCCGGGAGTACAGCCTGGCCACCGGTACCCCGTTCACGGACCCGGCCTCCCTGGTCACCGCCCCGGAGGCCGACGGTGACGGCTACCCCGTCCGCCTCGAGGACCGGGCGCCCATCTACGGGGTGCCCGGCTGCGACCGCTTCGTGGCCCGCACCGTGACGGGCATCGACCCGACCCGGCCGACCCCGCCGTGGATGAGCGCTCGCCTGCGCCTGGCCGGCATGCGGTCGATCTCCCTGGCCGTGGACATCTCCAACTACGTCATGTGGGAGCTGGGCCAGCCGCTGCACTTCTACGACGCCGACACCCTGCAGGGTGACATCGTGGTCCGCCGGGCCCAGGAGGGCGAGCGGCTGACCACGCTGGACGGCAAGGACCGCGCGCTCTCCGCGGAGGACCTGCTGATCACCGACGACCGTGGGCCCATCGGCCTGGCCGGCGTCATGGGCGGCGGGGAGACCGAGGTCTCCGAGGCCACCACCACCGTGCTGATCGAGTCCGCGCACTTCGACCCGGTGTCCATGGGCCGGACCCGCCGCCGGCACCGGTTGCCCTCCGAGGCCTCCAAGCGCAACGAGCGCGGCGTGGACTGGGAGGTCGCGGACGAGGCCGCCGAGCGCGCCGTCCAGCTGCTCGTCGAGCTCGCCGGGGGGACCCCCGGCCCGGGCATCACGGACGTCGGCACCCGGCCCGAGCCGACCGTCGTCGAGCTGCCGGCATCCTTCCCCGCGGCCGTGATGGGTGTGGAGTACACCGAGGAGCAGATCGAGCGGACCCTGACGGACCTGGGGGCCACGGTGGAGAAGACCACCGCGGCACGGCCGGGTCCCGACGGCGGCGCCGCCGGGACGGTCTTCACCGTCACCTCGCCGCCGTGGCGCTCCGACCTGGAGATCCGGGAGGACCTGGTCGAGGAGATCGGCCGGCTGGTCGGTTACGACGAGATCCCCTCCACCGTGCCGGTGGCGCCTCCCGGGCGCGGGCTGACCCGGCCCCAGGCGGACCGCCGCCGCGTGCTGCAGGGCCTGGCCGATGCCGGTCTGACCGAGGTGCTGGCCTACCCCTTCGTCTCCGCGGCCCAGAACCGGTTCTTCGGGTCCGCCACCGCCGAGGAGGGCGAGGCCCAGCGCATGGTGCACCTGGCCAACCCGATCTCCGCGGAGTTCGGCTACCTGCGCACCTCACTGCTGCCCGGCCTGCTGGAGATCGCCCGGCGCAACCACTCCCGCGGCTTCCGCGACCTGGCCCTGTACGAGTCCGGTTCGGTGTTCCTGCCCGGTGAGCACCTGGGCAGCGCCTCGATCCCCCCGCTGGGGGCGCGGCCCGCCGACGAGGTGCTGGCCGGCCTCGAGGCGGGCATCCCCGACCAGCCGCGCCACGTGGCGGCCGTGTTCACCGGCCACGACTCGGTCGCGGGGCCCGGTCACGCCCCGCGGGCCTGGGACTGGCAGGACGCGATCGGGACCGCGCTGGACGTGGGGGCGCTCCTGGGCGTGGAGCTGACCGTGACCCAGGGCCATCACCAGGCGTTCCACCCCGGACGCACCGCCCGGCTGTCCCTGGCCGGCGGTGACGGCACCGTCGTCGGGGTGGCCGGCGAGTTGCTGCCCACGTGGCTCGAGTCCGCGGACCTGCCGGCCCGGACCGTGGCCCTGGAGCTGGACCTGGATGCGCTGATCGCGGCCGCCGCAGGCGTGGTGGTGGCCCAGACGCTCTCCACCTTCCCCCCGACCAGCCAGGACGTGGCACTCGTGGTGCCGGCCGACACCGTGGCCGCGGAGGTGCTGGCCACCCTGCGCGAGGGCGCCGGGGAGCTGCTGGAGGACATCTCCCTGTTCGACGTGTATGCCGGACCGGGCGTGCCGGAGGGGCAGAAGTCCCTGGCGTTCTCGCTGCGGTTCCGCGCCCCGGACCGGACCCTGACCGCAGACGAGGCCTCCGGGGCCCGCGCCGCGGCCACAGCCCTGGCCGCCGAGCGCCACGGCGCCGTCCAGCGCTGAACCGGGCGGGTCGACGTCGTGACCGGGCCGGGGTGGCACGTGGTGGTCACCGGCCCTCGCGCCGGTGACCAGCGGCGCGAGGCCCTGGACTACCTGGCGGTGTCCCTGGGGCACCGGCCGGGCACCTTCGAGGTGGAGCACCGCTGCCCGGCCTGCGGGTCCGCCGAGCACGGAGCCCCGGTCCTGCGGTACAGCAGGCTGGCGCTCCGCCGGCACGGCCCGGACGCCGTGGACCCGGCCCGTGCGCTGCCGGCCGTGAGTTTCAGCCGGTCCCGCGGCTGGCTCGCCACGGCCTGGCTGGACGCCGCCCTGGTCGCGGACGGATGGCGGATCGGCGTGGACATCGAGGAGCTGGGGTCCTCGGCGTTCGCGACGGCGGACGAGCTCGGTGCCGTCGGCTTCTCGGTGGCCGAGGCCTCGGCCATCGCCGGTTTGCCTCCCGCCGACCGGCCCCTGGCGCGGGCACGGCTCTGGTCGGCGAAGGAGGCCCTGGTCAAGGCCCGGGGGACCGGCTTCCGGGGTGATCCGGCGGGGGTGCCGCTGGTCCCCGCCGATGAGGGACCCGATGATCCCGACGTCGAGGACCCCGGGCTGACGTGGGCGGTTCCGGGGGCGCCGGGGGCGGTGGTCTCGGCGGACCCGTACTGGCCCGGGGGATCCGCGCCCGAGGGGCTGGTCGGTGCCGTGGTGGTGCTACCACCAAGTAGTTAGCAGGTTTGTTAACTCCCTCGTCATGACCCACTGGGGCCTGTGTGTACGATGTGCTCAGACCACGACCACGGACACTGACATGCGGCCGGCGGCACTCTGATCTGCCCGGGCCGGTGGGAGGAACACCTTATGGCGGAAGCATCCGGCAACAACGCCGACCGGCCGTACCGGCAGTACCTGGACGACGTCCTCGCCGCGGCCTCGCCGGGGCTCGAGGAGGTCGTCAACTCCAAGGCCTTCGGGCACATGCTCTCCCAGACCGCCGGTAACCTGGTGGCCCTGCACCGGCTCGGCAATGACGCCCTGGACCTGGTGATCCGCAACGCCCGGCTGGCCGGCCGCTCCGACGTCACCTCCCTGCACCGCCAGCTGTCCCGCAACGAGGACAAGCTCGAGATGGTCCTGGAGAGCGTGGAGCGGCTCGAGGACGAACTGGCCGAGGAGCGCCGCCGCAACGCCGCCCTCGTGGAGGAGGCCGCCGAGCGCGACGCCGCGGCCCCGGCCCGGCCCGCCCGCCGGACCTCCCGGTCCACGGGTGCCGCGTCCCGGTCCACCACCGGCGACGCCGACCAGGGGAAGTGATCGGCGTGGCGTCGATGTTCCGGGACATGCTCCGCCTGCCCGCCACGCTCCTGGAGTACTCGAACATCCAGCTGACGACGCCGGACGCGGTCGTGGGCGCCACGCCCAAGGACGTGGTGTGGACCTACCGCAAGACCACCCTGTACCGGTACCGGAGCAATCGGCGCACCCATCCGGTGCCGATCCTGCTGACGTTCGCCCTGATCAACCGGCCCGACATCTTCGACCTGCGGCCCGGCAACTCCTTCGTGGAGTTCCTGCTGGCGGAGGGCTTCGACGTCTACCTCGTGGACTGGGGCTACGCGGACGAGGAGGACGCGGACACCGGCCTGGAGGACTACGCCCTGACCTACCTGCCCCGGGCCGTCCGGGAGGTACGGCGCAGCAGCGGCGCCGAGGAGATCACGCTGATCGGCTGGTGCATCGGCGCGGCGCTCAGCGGAATGTACCTGTCCGTGACTCCCGATGCCCCGGTGCGCAACTGGGTCCCGCTGACCATGCCCTTCGACGCCAGCAACTCCACCTACGAGGCCATGCTCGGCAACGAGGAGCTCGACACCGACTGGCTGGAGCAGCACGCCGCGTACCTGCCGGGCGCGTACGTGGACACGGTGAACAAGTTGCTGAAGCCCGTGCCGAATTACATCGGGACTCCGCTGCGGCTGTTCCGCCAGGTCCAGGACGGCACCGCGGACAAGGCCTCGTACCAGCCGATGGCCAAGTGGGTGGCCGACAACCCGAACTTCGCCATGCGCGCCTTCCGGCAGTGGGTGACCTGGGTCTACAAGGAGAACCGGCTGGCCACCGGCCGCATCCGCCTGCGGGGGCACCGGGTGGACCTGTCCAGGATCCAGCAGTCCATCCTGGTCGTGACCGCCTCGAGGGACCACATCGCGCCCCGTGACGGGACCCTGCCGCTGCTCGACGTCCTGACGAGCCCGGACGTGGACCACCTCGACGGGGTCGGTGGCCACATCGGCCTGATGGCCGGTTCCCGCGCCAAGGGGGACATCTGGCCCCGCATCCGTGACTGGCTCGAACCCCGCAGCCAGGACCGCCGCTCCGACTGACTGTCGGACGTACCATCCCATCCCCGGAGGAGAGCCACTTGACAGCTCAGAACCAGACCAACGGAGTCCGCGGCAGCAAGCTGGCCGATCGCGTGGCCCTCGTCACCGGCGGCACGCGCGGCATCGGCGCCGCCATCGCCCGCAGCCTGGCGCAGCAGGGGGCCGCGGTGGCCCTCGGCTACGGCGGTGACACGGGCCGCGCCGAGCAGTTCCTCCGGGAGATGCAGGAGACCTTCCCGGAGGGGCGGTTCTCGATCCACCAGGGCAACGTGGCCAAGGCCGATGACTGCCGGGCGACGATCGACGCCGTGGTCGCCGAGCACGGCAAGCTCGACATCCTGGTCAACAACGCCGGGATCACCCGTGACAAGACCGTCCTGAAGATGGAGGACGACGACTGGGACGCCGTCATCCAGGTCAACCTCTCCGGCACGTTCTACATGGCCCAGGCCGCGCTGAAGCACATGCTGGAACGGGGCACCGGACGGATCGTCAACGTGTCCTCGATCATCGGCGAGATGGGCAACATCGGGCAGGCCAACTACGCCGCCTCGAAGTCCGGCCTGTTCGGGCTGACGAAGACGCTGGCGCGGGAGGCGATCTTCCACCTGCAGCGGGCCGGCAAGCTCAACGACGACTCGATCGGCGTCACCGTCAACACGGTCACTCCGGGCTACGTCAACACGGAGATGGTCGAGGCGGTCCCGGAGAAGGTCCTGGAGAAGATCAAGGGCAACATCCCCATGGCCCGGCTGGCCCACCCCGACGAGATCGCGCGCGTGGTGCACTTCCTCGTGGCCGACAAGTCCTCCTACATCACCGGGCAGATCTGGGGCGTCAACGGCGGCATGGACATGTGAGACGGTGGCCTGCAGTACCGGCTTGCAGAGGTTAGCAAGACCCTGCTAACTTTGTTAACGCAGGCAGGTCCACCGCTGCCATCGACATCAACCCAAGGAGACATCATGGCTGCTGCCAACCCCAATGCCACCAACGCTGCCGCTGACAACGCCAACCGCATGGCCGAGGAGGCCACCAAGCGCTTCGAGGAGAACACCGAGCGCATGAAGGAGTTCAACTCCGCCGTGGCCGAGTCCACCAAGGCCGGCAGCCGCACCGTTGTCGACAACTACGAGAAGGCCGCCAAGTCCTTCTTCGAGATGCAGCGCCAGATCGCCGGCACCTCCCAGAACGAGTGGATGAAGAACACCGCGAACACCCAGATCCAGTTCTCGGAGGAAGTCACCAACGCCTGGATCAAGGCTGCCCGCGAACTGCTCAAGTGACCCGGTCGGCGTCCTGCCGATCCTGCGCTGACGAACGGCCCCGTCGAGTTTCGACGGGGCCGTTCGACGTCTGGACCATAGACGATGGGGCCGTTCGACGTTTGGACCATAGACAATCCCGTACTGGCGCGTAGGATTCAACGTCAAGTGACGCGCGTCACCCGCTCGTCACCCGCTCGTCATCCGCACGACACATGAGCCATGTTTCCCAAGGAGTCCCCGTGTACACCTCGTCTCATCGTCCCGCCACCCCCGGCATCACCGATTCCCTCATCTCCGGCACCTTCGGCACCTGGACAGCACTGAACAAGTTCGCCCTCGACTACTGGAGGGACGCCTGGCAGCGAGGGGCGACCCCGCTGGACGTGGCCGGTGACTTCGTCACGTGGGTGTCCGCCATGTCCGACCGGCGCCGCCCGCCGTGGGCCCACCAGAACACGGTCCTGCGCGAGTGGCCCATTGCCCGCCTGCGTGACTTCTCCGCGGCGGACGCGCCCGCGGACATCCTGCCCACGGTGATCCTGCCGCCGCAGGCGGGCCACGACTCGAGCATCGTCGACTTCGCCGACACCCAGAGCCAGGTCATCACGGGCCGGGACAACGGCTGTTCCCGGATCCTGGTCCTCGAGTGGATCGGTGCCACCCAGGAGACCAAGGACACGGGTATCGACGACTACATGGCCCTGTTGCGGGAGGTCACCGACCTCCTGGGGGGCAAGGTCAACATCGTCGGTGACTGCCAGGGTGGCTGGCTGGCCACGATCTTCGCGGCCACGCACCCGGAGCGGGTGAACACGCTGGCCATCGCCGGCGCCCCGATCGACTTCCACGCGGGAGAGCCGCTGATCCATGAGTGGCTCCAGCACCTCACCCCGAGGGGTGACCTGTCGTACTACCGTTCGGTCGTGGAGGCCAATGACGGCGTCCTGCCGGGGCGGTTCCTGCTGGACGGCTTCAAGGCCCTGCAGCCGGACCAGGAGGTCAGCCGCGTGCTCGAGCTGGCGACCCACCTGCGCGATCCCGAGCACATGGAGCGCTACCGCAAGTTCGAGGACTGGTTCCAGTGGACCCAGGACCTGCCCGGCGCCTTCTACCTGTGGGTCGTCGAGCACCTGTTCATGCGCAACTCCCTGACCAAGCGCCAGCTCGAGGTCGAGGGCAAGATCGTGGACCTGGCCAACATCTCGTGCCCGCTGTTCCTGATGGCCGGACAGACGGACCACATCACCCCCGCGGACCAGGTCTGGGCACTGGCGGACCACGTCTCCACCCCCGCCGACCGGATCGGCCGGCAGTCCTCCGAGAGCGGCCACCTGGGCCTGTTCATGGGCCGCGACTCGCTGGAGAACCACTGGAAGGTCATCTTCGCCGAGATGGGGGCCCTGTCCAACAGGACGCCGGAGGACGATCCCGAGGTCCTGACCGATGAGCCGACCCACAAGCGCCCCACCCGGCGGGGACCGCGCAAGGCCGCCACGAAGGTCTCGGTCGCCCAGGCGGTCCCCACCGGTTCCGTCGACTGACGCGCTCTCAGCCCGGGCTGGCTGCGCCGGCCGGGTCGTCGCCCTCAGGGCCGGCGTCCCGGCCGGCGTCACCCTCGTTCGCGCGGACGAACGACCGGTAGATCTCCGTCAGGGAGGCCCGCTGGGCCGTGGTGAGCTCGCTGGCGGCCTGGATGGCCGCCTCCAGGCCACTGACGGTTCCGCCGCCCTCGCCCGGCCCGTAGAGGTCGTGCACGTTCACCCCCAGTGCCGTGGCGATCCCGGCGGCCACGGCCTCGGAGGGGGCGCGCAGCCCGCGCTCGATCTGGGACAGGTAGGGGTTCGATATCCCCACCATGGCCGAGACCTGTCGCATGGACATGTCGGCCAGCTTGCGTTGCTGGCGGATGTACGCGCCCGCCAGCCGGCGTTGTTCCTGAGTGCTCACGCATCCATCTTACGAAGTCCCGCGCCGCGGGGACGTGGGGAAGGGCGGCAGGCTCTGCTGGCAGAGCCAGGGGCGCAGCACCTCGGAGGCGTGCCCGGCGGGGTGGCCCGCCGCCGCGGCGTGCCGGTCGGCGTGGGCGAGGAACATCGCGGTGTCCACGGTGGCATGCCGGTGCTCGCGGACCCAGGCGCGCAGCAGCTCCGCGAATACCTCCTCGCCGAGATCCTGGCGCAGAGCGAACAGGGCCATGGCGCCACGCTTGTAGATGCGGTCGTCGAACATCAGCTCGGGGCCGGGGTCGGCCACCACGAGGTCCTGGTCCTTACCGGACAGGCCCCGCCAGGCGGTGCGGGCGTAGGAGGACAGGGCACCGCGGCCGGACTCGGCGCCCCACAGCCACTCGCTGTAGCAGGCGAAGCCCTCGTGGAGCCAGATGTCCTTCCACTGACGCAGCGTCAGGGCGTTGCCGAACCACTGATGGGCCAGCTCATGGGCCACGAGACGTTCGGCGGCCCACGACCCGGTCAGGTGGTTCGAGCCGAAGATGGACAGAGAGGCGGCCTCGAGGGGGATCTCGAGCGGGTCGTCCGTGACGACGGCGGTGTAGCGGGCGAAGGGGTACGGGCCGAAGTGCCAGCTGAAGCAGGCCATCATCTCCGTCTGCAGGCCCAGCACCGCCTGGGCGCGGTCCTGCAGCGCCGGGGAGGCGGCCAGGAAGACCGGCGCGGCGTGGTCCGGCCACTCCTCGTGGCGCCCATCCTGCTGCCTCTCGTCCCGCCCGGGCAGCAGCCCGTCCAGCAGGCCCTGGACCGCCTCGCGGACGGGCCCCGGGGCGGGGCGCCGGCCGGGGGTCCGCTCGGGCACGGCCACCAGCTGGTACCGGCCGATCTGCACCGTGACGAGGTAGGTGGGCGCAGGCTCGCGCAGCTCCCAGGTCCATTCCTCGCGCGAGGACCGGCGGCGGTGCCCGGTGGGCAACCCGTTGCAGACCGGGAGGTAACCCGCGTCGGTGCTGATGGTGAAGTGGTAGGTCGACTTCACCGAGGGGTGGTCCACGCAGGGGAACCAGGTGGACGCCCCGTTGGGCTGACCGGCCACCAGCACGCCGTCCTCCAGTTCCTCCCAGCCGATCTCGCCCCAGGTGCCGTGCATCATCCGCGGGACCCCCGAGTAGGTGACCTGCAGGGTCAGGGGAGTGCCGGCGTCCAGCGGCGAGGCCAGGTCGATCACGAGCCTGCTGTTGCGCGTGGCGTACTTGGTGACCTTCACGGAACGGTCCCGGGAGACCGCCGTGACCCGGGTCGCCGAGAGGCCGTGCAGGTCCAGCTCGATCCTCTTGGCCCGGTTCAGCAGGGTGCCCTCGAGACGCGCCGTGCCCGAGACCCGGTTGGCGGCCAGCTTCACCTCGAGGGTGAGGTCGTAGTGGCCGACGCCGTAGTCCGGGGTTCCCGATCCGGGGAGGTAGGGATCGGGGATGGCCGGTCTGACGTCACTCACGGGTGGGTCTGCTCCTGACGGTCTCGGGGGTGGTCCTGGGCGGGCCGGTCTGATGGATCCGCGGCGGTCCGGGCCGCGGCCTTCTGCGCCTTCGCGGCCCTCGCCGCAACAGCCCGGGCCGCCTTGGCCTCCCGGCGTTCCAGGCGCGTGATCGCGGCGGCCAGGCCCTTCACCTTCGGGCCCTTCCACGGTGCCACCGGGTTGCCGATCCACCAGGTGTGTCCCGGCACCATCTCACCGCGCATCACCAGCGATCCGGCACCCACGGTACCGCCGTCACCGATCGAGGCGGCCGGGAGGATGACGGAGTTCGGTCCCAGGGTCGCGCCGTCGCCGAGCCGGACGGTGTCGATCGACATCACCCGGTCGTGGAACAGGTGGGTCTGGACCACGCAGCCGCGGTTGACGGTGGAGGAGTCACCCAGGGTGACCAGGTCCGCCTCCGGGAGCCAGTAGGACTCACACCACACACCGTGGCCGATCCTCGCACCCAGTGCCCGCAGCCACCACACGAGTGACGGCGTTCCCGAGGACAACCGGCCGAACCAGGGGGCGGAGACCATCTCGATGAACGTGTCCACCACCTCGTTCCGCCAGATGAACGAGCTCCACAACGGGTGCTCGCCGGCAGTGATCCGGCCGACGAGGACCTTCTTGGCAAGCACCGAGGACCCGGCGGCCAGCGCGCCGGCCAGCATCAGCACCACTCCGCCCAGCAGCACGGGCAGCCACCAGCCACCCGGGCCGGCCCCCTCTGCGGCCCCACCGCCGAGCTGGGCCAGTCCCTCCAGGGCGAGGGCCACGAGGACGGCGATGACGGTGGAGACCCAGACCGGGATGCTGCGGAGCAGTTCCCATCCGGTGCGGGCGCGCTTGAGGGCGGCCGGGGGGTCGTAGGTCAGGGCATCCTCGGCCTCGACCTCGGTCCGTCGCAACCGGACGGGCGGGGAACCGAGCCAGGAGGAGCCGGCCTTGGTCTTCTTCGGCGTGGCGGACAATACCGCCACGAGGGAGTTCCTGGACAGCTTGCGGCCGGCGGCCACCATGCCGGAGTTGCCCACGAACGACTTCCGGCCGACCCGGGCCTGGCCCACGTACATCCAGCCGCGCTGGAGCTCGTAGGAACCCACCATCGTGTCGTCCGCCAGGAAGGCGTCATCCCCGATCTGGGTCAGGGCGGGCTGCAGGATGACGGTCGAGGCCTCGACGTTGGTGCCCACCTCGGCGCCCAGCCAGCGCAGCCACACCGGGGTGAAACGGGAGGCATAGAGCGGGAACAACAGGTCCCGCGCCGTGTCCATCACCCGCTCGGTGGCCCAGAGCTGCCAGCCGACCCGCGAGCGCACGGCGTGGTAGCCCTCGCTCACGCCCACCGAGAGCAACCGGACGACGACCACGGTGAAGGCCATGTTCAGCCCGAACCACACGATCGCGAGCAGGGGGCTGACCGCCAGCAGGCGCCAGCCGGAGCCGAAGAGCGTCTCGGGGGCCGCCCCGGCGCCACCGGGCTGCCAGTCGGGCCACCAGGTGAGCGACCACAGCCCCAGCAGGGCGGCCAGCGCGGCCGCGGCGAACGGCAGCAGCGCCACGAACCCGGACCCGACGGCGGACAGGGCGAGCCAGCCGGTGGCCCGCGGCGGGTCGATGTTCGGCCCGGAGTACTTGGCCTTGCCCAGGCGCTGGGCCGGGGACCCGGCGTAGTCGAGCCCGTCCTTGACGCGGCCGGACACGGTGGACCCGGGCTGGACCCGGGCGCCCGTGCCGATCGAGGCCCCGGGCATCAGCGTGGAGCGGGACCCGATCACGGCGTCCGGGCCGATGCTGATCCTGCCGATGTGCACGACGTCCCCGTCGATCCAGTATCCGGACAGGTCGACCTCGGGCTCCACGGAGGAGCCGTCCCCGAGCTCGAGCAGGCCGGTCACGGGCGGCACCGAGTGCAGGTCGACGTTCCTGCCGATCCGGGCACCGAGCAGCCGGGCGTAGGTGGGCACCCAGAGCGCTCCGCCCAGGGAGACGGGGTCCACCAGGTCGGAGACGTGCTGGGCGAGCCAGAGGCGCAGGTGGACCTTGCCGGAGCGCGGGTAGGATCCCGGGATCACCCCGCGCAGCAGCCACCGGGCGGCCACGACCGAGATGAGCATGCGGCCCGGCGGGGCCACGAAGACCAGCCAGGCGGCCAGGATCCACCACCAGGACACGGTGGGGGCCCCGGGCAGGATGCCCCAGCCGGCCGCCAGGTTCGACCCGGCGGCCAGGTACACCACCCAGCGCATGGCCACGAGGATCACCAGCGGGATGCCCATCAGGGTCTGGAAGACCTGGGCCTTGCGCGTGGTGCGGACCACGGGCCGCGGTTCGACCGGCTCGGCCGGCTCGACCGGACGGCCGTCGTTGCCGGTGACGGCCTCCAGCAGGGCACCGGCCCGCGGGTGCGCATAGATGTCCCGCACGGTGACGGTGGGATAGCGGACGCGCAGGCGGGAGACGAGTTGGGCGGCGGCCAGCGATCCGCCGCCGGAGGTGAAGAAGTCGGTGTCCAGGTCATCCGGGGCGACGCCGAGCACCTCGGTCCACTGGGACAGCACCCAGCCGCCGGGGGACCCCGGGTCCACGGGCAGGTCCGCGTTCGGTCCGGACCCGGAATGCCCCGAGCCCTGTCCGGCCTGGCCGGGCAGGGGCCAGGGCAGTGCCTTGCGGTCCACCTTGCCGGAGGTCTTGGTCGGCAGGGTCTCGACGGTCACCAGCCGGGGCACGAGCGCCCCGGGCAGCTCGGCCTCGAGCCGGGTCCGGAAGGCCTTCAGGTCGGGTTCCGGGGCCGACGGTGACATGGCCAGATAGCCGATGAGCAGCTGGGTCCCGGCCGGTGCCGTCTGGACGGCCGCCGCGCCGCCGGCGACGCCGGGCAGGGACTGCAGGGCGGCGTCGATCTCGCCGAGTTCGATGCGGCGTCCGCCGAGCTTGACCTGTTCATCGGCCCGGCCGGCGAACAGCAGGCCCTCCGGGTCCCACACCACGAGGTCACCGGAGCGGTAGGCGCGGTCCCAGCCAAGGGTGGGCATCGGGGCGTACTTCTCGGCGTCCTTGGCCGGGTCCAGGTAGCGGGCCAGGCCCACGCCGCCGATGATCAGCTCACCGGTCTGGCCCTCGGCCACGGGGATCCCGGTGGTCGGGTCCACGACGGCCAGGTCCCAGCCGTCCAGGGGCAGGCCGATGCGCACCGGGCCCGTGCCGTCCATCCGGGCGGCGCTGGCCACGACGGTGGCCTCCGTGGGGCCGTAGGTGTTCCACAGCTCCCGGTCGTCCTCGGCGAGGCGGGCCGCCAGCTCGGGCGGGCAGGCCTCGCCGCCGAAGATCAGCAGGCGGACGTTCTCCAGGGCCTCCGGGGGCCACAGGGCGGCCAGGGTGGGCACGGTGGAGACCACGTTGATGGACCGGGACACCAGCCAGGGCCCGAGGTCCATGCCGGAGCGCACCAGTGACCGGGGCGCGGGGACCAGGCAGGCGCCGGAGCGCCAGGCCAGCCACATCTCCTCACACGAGGCATCGAACGCCACGGAGAGTCCGGCCAGCACCCGGTCGCCCGGGCCGAGCGGATCGTCCGGAAGGAAGATCCGCGCCTCCGCGTCCACGAAGGCCGCCGCGCTGCGGTGGCTGACGGCGACGCCCTTCGGGGTGCCGGTGGATCCGGACGTGAAGATGATCCAGGCGTCGTCTCCGGGCTCCGCCGGCCGTGCTGCGGGGAACGGCTTGGGCCGGGCCGAGGAGGTCCGGACCGTGCCCCCGCCGCTGAGGATGGCGGCCACCCGGGCCTCGGAGAACACCAGGCGCGCCCGTTCCTCGGGGTCATCGGCGTCCACGGGCACGTAGGCCGCACCGATGTAGAGCGTGGCCAGGATGGAGACGTAGAGGTCCACCGTGCCGGAGGGGATCCGGATGCCGATCCGGTCCCCGGCGCCAAGGCCGGCCTCGTGCAGGGCACGCCCCGTGGCCTTGACCTCGTCCAGCAGCTCGGCATACGACAGGACGGTCTCCCCGTCGTCGAGCGCCGGGGCCTCCGGGTGCTGTTCTGCGGTGGACACGAGCACGTCCACGAGGGTGCGGACCGGAGGAGCCTTGGCGGCGGCGGGCAACTGGGGCTGGTGCGTGGACACGGCGGGGCTCGGCCTGCTCTCGTCAGAGGTGGATGCTGGGAAACGACAAAAGAATGCGTGCCAGTTTATCGTGTTTCCGCCCCACCGGCCCGGTGGTGCGTGTCACTGGGGCAGGAGCAGGGACTTCCCCGTGGTCCTCCGCCCCTCCAGATCCTGATGGGCACGGCCCGCCTCCGCCAGCGGGTAGGTGGCGCCCACCCGGAAGGACAGCGAGCCGTCGTCGAGCGCGGAGAACAGCTCCCGGGCCCGCCAGCGGGTCTCCTCGGCGGTGCGAGTGTAGAACGCCAGCGACGGGCGCGTGACGAACAGTGACCCGGCGGCGTTGAGACGCTGCAGGTCGAAGGGAGGCACCTGGCCCGAGGAGCCGCCGAACAGCACGAGCATGCCCCGGACCCGCAGGGACCGCAGGGACTCCTCGAAGGTGTCCTTGCCGACGCCGTCGAACACCACGTGCACGCCCTCACCGCCGGTGAGCTCGCGGACCCGGTCCGCGAAGCCGGAGTAGTCGAGGACCTCGCTGGCACCGGCCTGCCGGGACAGCTCCTTCTTCTCGTCCGAGGACGCGGTGGTGATCACGGTGGCGCCCAGGGACACGCACAACTGGGTGAGCAGGAGTCCGACGCCCCCGGCCCCAGCATGGATCAGCACCGTGTGCCCGGTCTCCACCGGGAAGGTGGAGCGGCACAGGTAGTGGGCGGTCATCCCCTGCAGGGGGATCGCCGCCGCCGTGACGGGATCCACGCCGGACGGGACCGGCAGGAGCTGCTCGGCCGGTGCGGTGAAGAACTCGGCGTAGGTGCCCGAACCGGCGGCGGTGGCGACGAGGTCGCCGACGGAGACCCCGTTCCCGACGCCGGAGCCCACGGCCACGACCGTGCCCGATCCCTCCGAGCCCGGGACGAACGGGTGCGGCATCCGGTAGACGCCGGACCGCTGGTAGGTCTCGATGAAGTTCAGGCCGGCTGCCGCGGTGCGCACGAGCACCTGACCGGAGGCGGGGGAGGGAACGGGGACCTCGGTCCAGCGCAGGACCTCGGGACCGCCGGAGGCGTCGACGCGGATGGCGTGCTGGGTGGTGGGCACAGGGTTCACCGTCATGGTGCCCACCGTAGTCGTGGGCACCGACCGGTGCGAGGGTCCGGATCCACGATGGCCCTGTCTGCATAAATATTGGCAGGTCTGCATACTTCCCCTATCATGGGCGCATGAGCCTGAAAGTCGCCGTGTCCGGAGCCAGTGGCTACGCCGGGGGAGAGGTCCTGCGCCTGCTGCTGGGCCATCCCGAGGTCGAGATCGGGGCCATCACGGCCCACTCGAACGCCGGGGAACGCCTCGGTGCCCTGCAGCCGCACCTGCACGCGCTCGCCGACCGGGTGCTCCAGGAGACCACCGCCGAAGTGCTCTCGGGGCATGACGTCGTCTTCCTCGCCCTGCCGCACGGGGCCAGTGGCGGCATCGCCTCCGAACTAGAGGCCCGCTCACCGGGCACCCTCGTGGTGGACGCCGGGGCGGACCACCGGCTGGAGTCCGCCGAGGCCTGGCAGCGGTTCTACGGTTCCGGGCACGCCGGGACCTGGCCGTACGGCCTGCCCGAACTGCCCGGACAGCGGGAGCGGCTGACCGGCGCCACCAGGATCGCCGTCCCGGGCTGCTACCCCACCACCTCCCTGCTGGCCCTGGCCCCCGGGTTCACCGCGGGGCTGCTCGAGCCGCGGGACGTGGTGATCGTGGCCGCGTCCGGGACCTCCGGGGCCGGCAAGTCGCTCAAGCCCCACCTCCTGGGCAGCGAGGCCATGGGGTCGATGAGCCCCTACGGCGTGGGCGGGGGCCACCGCCACACCCCCGAGATCGAACAGGGGCTGTCCCAGGCCGCCGGGGAACCCGTCACCATCTCCTTCACCCCCACCCTGGCGCCGATGCCCCGGGGGATCCTGGCCACGGCCACCGCACGCTACCGTCCGGGGGTCTCCGCCGAGCAGATCCGGGCGGCGTGGCAGCGGGCCTACGACCACGAGGCCTTCGTGCACCTGCTGCCGGAGGGCCAGTGGCCGACCACCGGCTCGGTCCTGGGCTCGAACCACGTGGTGATGCAGTTGGCCGTGGACGAACACGCCGGACGCGTCATCGTCACCGCCGCCCTCGACAACCTCGCCAAGGGCACCGCCGGAGGCGCCATCCAGTCCATGAACCTCGCCCTCGGCCTCCCGGAGGACTCGGGCCTGACCCAACAGGGGGTTGCACCATGAGCGTCACCAGTGCACTCGGCTTCCGCGCGTCCGGCGTGGCCGCCGGACTGAAGTCGACCGGGAGACCGGACGTCGCCGTCGTCGTCAACGAGGGTCCGGACCGCCACGCGGCCGCCGTCTTCACCACCAACCGCGTGGCCGCCGCCCCGGTGCAGTGGTCCCGGCAGGCCGTCAGCGACGGCCGGGCCGATGCCGTGGTGCTGAACTCCGGCGGGGCGAACGCCTGCACGGGCGCACCCGGCTTCCAGGACACCCATGCCACGGCCGAGCGCGCGGCAGAGCTGCTGGGCGTCTCCGCCGGAGACGTCCTGGTGTGCTCGACCGGGCTGATCGGGGAGCGACTGCCCATGGACCGGCTGCTGACCGGCGTCCAGGACGCCGTCGACGCCCTGTCCGCCGACGGGGGGCCGGCCTCGGCCGAGGCGATCATGACCACGGACACCGTGCCGAAGACCCACGCGATCGGCGGGGACGGTTACACGATCGGCGGCATGGCCAAGGGGGCGGGCATGCTGGCCCCGGGGCTGGCCACCATGCTCGTGGTGCTGACCACGGACGCCGTGCTGGAACCCGGCACCCTGGACGGTCTCCTGCGCGAGGCCACGCGCACCACCTTCGAGCGGGCGGACTCCGACGGGTGCATGTCCACCAACGACACCGTCATCCTGCTCTCCTCCGGGGCCTCGGGCACCACCCCCGAGCCAGGTGAATTCCAGGAGCGGCTGCGGGCGGTCTGCGCCGACCTGGCCCGCCGGCTCATCGGCGACGCCGAGGGAGCCAGCCACGACATCGCCGTCGAGGTGGTCAACGCCGCCTCGGAACAGGACGCGGAGGAGGTCGGCCGCGCCGTGGCCCGGTCCAACCTGTTCAAGACCGCGATCTTCGGCAAGGACCCCAACTGGGGCCGCGTGCTCTCCGCCGTGGGCACCACGCGGGCCGCGTTCGAGCCGGAGGACCTGGACGTGGCCATGAACGGCGTGCAGATCTGCCGCGGCGGCGGCATCGGTGAGCCGCGCGAGCTGGTCGACCTCGAACCCCGCGAGGTGCACGTGCTCATCGACCTGCACGCCGGGGACCAGCGCGCCACCATCTGGACCAACGACCTCACGCACGAGTACGTGCATGAGAACTCCGCCTATTCGAGCTGAGGGAGCGACCGTGACCGCACAGGAAGCCACCGGACCGGACCGGGACCGGGCGACCGCCAAGGCCGGGGTGCTGATCGAGGCCCTGCCCTGGATCCAGCGCTTCGCCGGGACCACCATGGTCATCAAGTACGGCGGCAACGCCATGGTCTCCGAACCGCTGCGCCGG
This sequence comes from Citricoccus sp., assembly GCF_035445025.1. Taxonomy (NCBI): domain Bacteria; kingdom Bacillati; phylum Actinomycetota; class Actinomycetes; order Micrococcales; family Micrococcaceae; genus Citricoccus; species Citricoccus sp. Next base: position 70,981 of record NZ_DAOMPX010000007.1, read on the forward strand.
GCCTTCGCCGAGGACATCGTCTTCCTGCACCACTGCGGGATCCACCCCGTGGTGGTCCACGGCGGCGGGCCGCAGATCAACGCCATGTTGGACCGGCTCGGCATCGACTCCGAGTTCCGCGGTGGGTTGCGCGTGACCACGGCCGAGGCCATGGACGTGGTGCGGATGGTGCTGACCGGGCAGGTGGGCCGCGAGCTGGTCGGACTGGTCAACGGCCACGGCCCCTACGCGGTCGGGATGTCCGGTGAGGACGCCGCGCTCTTCCGGGCCGTGCGCACCGGCACGGAGGTGGACGGCGAGGACGTCGACCTCGGGCTGGTGGGTGAGGTCACCGGCGTCAATCCCGTGGCCATCCGCGACCTGATCGACAACGGCCGGATCCCGGTCGTGTCCTCCGTGGCCCCGGAGATCGGCCCGGACGGCGTCCCCACCGGGGACGTGCTCAACGTCAACGCGGACACGGCGGCCGCCGCGCTGGCCGTCGCGCTGGGCGCGGCCAAGCTCGTGGTGCTCACGGACGTGGAGGGACTGTACGCGAACTGGCCGGACCGGGACTCACTGGTGTCCTCCATGACGGCCTCCGAGCTGCGGGCGATGCTGCCCGGGCTGCAGTCCGGGATGATCCCGAAGATGACCGCCTGCCTGAACGCCGTGGACGGTGGGGTCCCGCAGGCCCACATCGTGGACGGACGCGAGCCGCACTCGATGCTGCTGGAGATCTTCACCGCAGCCGGGGTGGGCACCCAGGTGCTGCCCGACGCCCCCACTGAGACAGGAGCCCCATGACCTCGCCCGACTCCAACGCCGGTTACCTCGACCGCTACGGCCACGCGCTGACCGGGGTCTTCGGCGCACCCAGCACGGTCCTGGTCCGCGGCGAGGGTGCCAGCGTCTGGGACGCCGACGGCCGGCGCTACACCGACTTCCTCGGTGGGATCGCCGTCAACGCGCTCGGCCACGCCCACCCGGCCCTCGTGCAGGCGGTGACCACGCAGCTCGCGACGCTGGGACACGTCTCCAACCTCTTCACCTCCGGCCCGCAGGTCGACCTGGCGGAGCGGCTGCTGGAGCTGTCCCGCGCGCCGGAGGGTTCCACCGTGTTCTTCGCGAACTCGGGCTCCGAGGCCAACGAGGCCGCCCTGAAGCTGGCCCGACGCCACGGTGGCGAGGACCCGTCCGGCCGGCGCACCCGGGTCATCGCACTGCGCAACGCCTTCCACGGCCGCACGATGGGTGCGCTGTCCATGACCTACAAGCACACCTACCGCGAGCCGTTCGAACCACTCGTGCCGGGCATCGAGTTCATCGAGGGCGGGGACGTGGAGGCGCTGCGCGAGGCCGTGGACGAGACCGTGGCCGCCGTCGTCATCGAACCGGTCCAGGGCGAGTCCGGGGTGCACGGCTGGCCGGCCGGGTACCTCCAGGCGGCGCGGGACCTCACCCGCGAGCACGGGGCCCTGCTGATCTTCGACGAGGTCCAGACCGGCGTCGGGCGGACCGGTCACTGGTTCGCCCATCAGTCCCCGCAGGTCACGGGGCAGGATGACCCGGTGATCCCGGACGCCATGACGCTGGCCAAGGGCCTGGGCGGGGGCATCCCGATCGGCGCGATGGTCAGCTTCGGTGCGCGGACCTCCTCCCTGCTGACCGCCGGACAGCACGGCACCACCTTCGGCGGCAACCCCGTGGCGACCGCTGCCGCCCTGGCGGTGCTGGGCGTCATCCAGGACGAGGACCTGCTGGCCCACGTGCGGCGCCTCGGCGCACGCCTCGCGGAGGCCCTGCGGGGTCTCGGCCTCGTCACCGGGGTGCGCCAGTACGGGCTGCTGGTCGGCGTGGACGTCACCGCCCCGGCCGGGTCCCCGGTGCCCGACGGCGGCCTGGCGCCGGCCATGGTGCGCGCCGGCCTGCGGGCAGGGTACCTGCTCAACGCCACGGGGCCGGACACGCTGCGCCTGGCACCGCCGCTGGTGATCGGCGACGACCTGGTCGACGCCCTGATCGCCGACCTCCCGAGCATCCACGCCGCCGCGCTGGCGGAGGCCCCGGCCCCGTCCGGCCAGGGCGGTTCCGACCTGAGAACCCAGGAGACCCACTGATGAGCCCTGCACCGGTCCACACACCGAATCCCGCCCTGCGCCACTTCCTGGTGGACACCGACCTGACGCCCGCCGAGCAGTCCGAGGTGCTGGACCTGGCCCAGGAGATGAAGGCCGACCGGTTCCTGCACCGGCCCCTGGCCGGGCCGCAGACCGGGATCGTCTTCTTCGACAAGACCTCCACCCGGACCCGGGTGTCCTTCGCCGCCGGGATCGCCGACCTCGGCGGCCAGCCGTTGATCGTGAACCCCGGTGAGTCCCAGCTGGGGCACAAGGAGACCATCGCGGACACGGCCGCCGTGCTGTCCCGGATGGTGTCCGTGATCGTGTGGCGCACCTACGCCCAGTCCGGCCTCCAGGAGATGGCCGAGAACGCCACCGTCCCGGTGATCAACGCCCTCTCGGATGACTACCACCCGTGCCAGTTGCTGGCCGACCTGCTGACGGTGCGTGAGCACAAGGGCCGCACCCAGGGCCTGGTCATGACCTACCTGGGCGATGCGGCCAACAACATGGCCAACTCCTACCTGCTGGCCGGGGTGACGGCGGGGATGCACGTGCGCATCGCCGGGCCCGGGTCCTACCTCCCGGACCCGGCGGTCGTGGCCGCGGCGGAGGAGCGCGCGGCACAGACGGGCGGGTCGGTGCTGGTCACCACGGACGCCGTGCGGGCGCTGTCCGGGGCCGACGTCGTCGTCACCGACACCTGGATCTCGATGGGCCAGGAGGCCGAGAAGGAACAGCGCCAGGACCTGTTCCGGGATTACGCCGTGGACTCCGCCGCGATGGCCCAGGCCGCGCCGGACGCGATCTTCCTGCACTGCCTGCCGGCCTACCGGGGCTTCGAGGTCTCCGCGGAGGTCCTCGACGGCCCGCAGTCCGTGGTCTTCGACGAGGCCGAGAACCGGTTGCACGCCCAGAAGGCGCTGATGGCCTGGCTGCTGTACCGGTCCGGCCTGGCGACGCCGCCGCAGGGTCGATGAGCGCCCCGTCCACCAAGACCGCCCGCCAGGCCGCCATCAAGGACGTCCTGGCCGAGGTGGCCGTGCACAGCCAGTCCGAACTGCTGGACAGGCTGCGCTCCCGCGGGGTCTCGGTGACCCAGGGGACGCTGTCCCGCGACCTGGTGGAACTGGGCGCCTACCGCGTCCGCAGCGACGGCGGCCAGCTGGCCTACGCGGTGCCTCCCGAGGGCCCGGTGGCCGGGGAGGCTCCGGGCCACCGGGCCCCGGAAGCGATGGAGCACCGCCTGGCGACACTGTGCCGCGAGCTCCTCGTCTCGGCGGAGTCCAGCGGGAACCTCGTGATCCTGCGGACCCCGCCGGGGGCCGCGCAGTTCCTGGCCTCCGCCATCGACCAGTCCCGGCTGCCGGATGTCCTGGGGACCATCGCCGGTGACGACACCATCATGATCGTGGCCCGGGCCACGGACGGGGGAGTGGCCGTGGCCGGCCGGTTCCTCGGCTACGCGGGCTGACGGCTGATCCTGCCGTCAGGCCGGGCGGATACCAGGCACCGTTCCCGACGACGCCGGACACGCCGACGCCGGCCGAGGTGACTAGGCCGGCGTCGGTCGTGGTGCCACGGGGCGGCGTCCGGGAGGACCCGTGTCGGTGTCACATGCCGGGGACGGCGAAGACCTCGTCCTTGGCGGGCATGTCGACCGGCTCCACGGCGTCCCAGTCGGAGAAGTCCACGGTCCCGGTTCCGGCATCCGGGCTGGCGCTGGCCTGGGGGGAGGCCGGGGTCGAGGCGTCCGCCGACCCGCCCTCACCCTGCCCGGCCTGGTCGACCTCCACGCGGACGAGCCTGTTCTCCTGGGTGATGTAGATGGCCACCGGTTCACCGTTCTCGGCGCTGGTGCCGGAGTACTTGTAGACCTCCTCGCCGTTGTGCTCCACGACCTCTGAGGTGTACTCCGAGTCCTGGAACTGGTCGGAGCCGGGGATGTCCTCACTGACGCTGGACCAGAAGCTGGACATGGTGAAGCCGCCGTCCTCCGCGGGCATCTCCAGCCACTTCTCGCCCACGAGTTCCTGCAGCCCGGCGCCGCCCATCTCCTGGTAGAAGGCGCCATTGGGCTTCAGGTAGGTCTTCTCGGCGTTGCCGATGACCTCGACCTGCGCATCGCCCATGGAGACGGAGCCCGAGTAGGAGGAGTCGTCGATCTGACCGGACATCGCCACGGACATGTCCTGCCCGCCCTGGGTGACGTTGCCCTCGATGGCCACGGACTTGGCGTTCTGGATGGACTGGCTCACCTCGGGCCACACGTCCTCGAGTGCGGGGGCGCTGGTGCCGCAGCTCGAGAGGGTCAGCGCCGCGGCCGCGCCCAGTGCGGTGATGCCCAGGGCGCGGAACCGGCGGCGGACGGGGGTGTGGCTGCTGGTGGTCTGAGGCATGGATGTTCCCCTTCGAGACTGCTGATCCGGTGTGATGCGGCGCGCGGGGCGATGACTCGTCGACGCCGCGCGCGGTGATGACCGCTGTCTCACCCTAGCGGCCGGCGTCCTTAACGAGAGAACGCGCCGGATGGGGAGGACTCCCCATCCGGCGCGTTCCGTCAAGACTGACGGCCGTCGATCAGGCCGGCAGGTGCAGGGTCTGGCCGACGAAGATCAGGTTCGCGTTCGACACGGTGTCGGCGTTGGCGGCGTGCAGTGCCTTCCAGCCGCCCTCGACGCCGTAGGAACGGGCGATCTTGGCCAGGGTGTCGCCCGGCTTGACGGTGACGGTCTTGGCGGAACGCTCGACCGGGGTGACCGAGGAGGCGCGCTCGGCCTGCTGCACCTGTGCCTGCTGGACGGCGGCGCGCTCGGCGGCGGCGGCCTCCTGGGCGGCGGCGCGCTCGGCAGCGGCCTTGTTGGCGGCGGCACGCTCAGCGGAGGCGTTGGAGTCCGCCGACTGGGTGGTCACGTTGGCGTTGGAGGGCGTGCCGTACAGGCCCAGCTTGGCGGAGCAGGCAGGCCAGGCGCCCCAGCCCTGGGCGGCCAGGGTGTTCTCGGCGACGCGGATCTGCTCGGCCTTGGAGGCCTGGTGCGGCATGCCGGAGCCGCCGAAGGCGCGCCAGGTGGAGGGGGAGAACTGCAGGCCACCGTAGTAGCCGTTGCCGGTGTTGATGGACCAGTTGCCGGTGGACTCACACTGGGCCAGGGCGTCCCAGGTGGAGACCGGGGCGGCGGTGGCGGGGGCCGAGAGGGCGGTCAGCCCGGCGCCGGCGATGGCGACGCCGGCCAGGCCGGCGGCCGAGCGACGGACGATGGAGCGGCGGGCAGTCGTGGCAGTGGAGGTGTTCTGCATGATGTTGGGAGATGTCGGCCCACCCCTGCTCGAACCGTCCCCGGTCGTCACAGCAGCACCGTCCGCCGTCCGTGATGGAATACACGGCGCGAGGCTCCCAAGGGACGGTGCTGGTGGGGGAGGCCCGCTGTCGTTCTTTCCTGCCGGATCACGAAACGATCACGGAGCAGGTCTGAAACCAGTGAAAGGCATCAGGACGATAACGTCAAATCCGGGGCGGCTTCTTCAGGCAATTCCCATGGAACGCTCAGGAGCGTCGCTGGTGGGAGTCCAGGGGCAAGGCGCGGCGTGCTTCCCGGTCAACCGGGGGACGGCGCAGTGTGGGTGGTGACGCCGGAACGAGCGGTCACGGGGTCGAGACCGGGCCGTGATCCTCGTCACGCGGCGCCTCGTCGAGCAGGCTGCGCATGGCCTCGAGTCCGAACTGGTCCACCGCCGCGCGTGCGCTGACGGGGCCGGCGTCGGGATCCGCTCCGGCGGCCAGCAGGGCGCGCACCGACTCCTCGTTCTGGACGAACACGGCGCAGGTCAGGGCCGACTGGCCGCGCTGGTTGACCCGGTGGACGTCCGCCCCGCGATCCACCAGGGCACGGACGAGCCGGGGGTGGTTGTTGTAGGTGGCCAGGATCAACAGGGTGTCCCCGTTGTGGTTGGACAGGTTCACCGGCACCCCCTGGTCCACGGCCGCGAGCAGTGGCTCGGAGTCGCCGGCGCGGGCCAAGTCGAACAGGGAGTTGAGGAACTCCAGCTGCTCGTCCGTGAGCTCAGGGGCTCCGTGGGTCGCCGGGGTGCCGGGTCCCGGGGTGGAGTGGTCCGGGTTCTGGGGTCCGGGGATGTCGCTGCTCATGGGTCCACAGTACGGTGAGTGTGGTCGGGGTGCCGCGTCGCGGAGGGTCTCCACGGCGTCGTCCGTGCGCAACGATGCATAAATATGTAGACTCTTGCATAGAGTCCACCAGGGCCGCCTTCCCCCCGCGTGGGGACCGGCCCGCCACTGCAGGAGAGCTTGAGGAGCACGCAATGACAGAACGCATCGTCCTGGCCTATTCGGGCGGACTGGACACGTCCGTGGCCATCGGCTGGATCGCCGAGGCCACCGGGGCCGAGGTGATCGCCGTGGCCGTGGACGTGGGCCAGGGTGGGGAGGACCTCGAGACCGTGCGCCAGCGTGCCCTGGACTGCGGTGCGGTCGAGGCCTACGTGGCCGACGCCCGGGACGAGTTCGCCGAGCAGTACTGCATGCCGACCCTCAAGGCCAACGGCCTCTACATGGACGCCTACCCGCTGGTGTCGGCCATCTCCCGCCCGGTGATCGTGCGCCACCTCGTGGCCGCCGCCCGCCAGTTCGGCGCCTCCACCGTGTCCCACGGGTGCACCGGCAAGGGCAACGACCAGGTCCGCTTCGAGGTGGGCATCCAGACCCTCGGGCCGGACCTGAAGTGCATCGCCCCGGTCCGGGACCTGGCGCTCACCCGGGACAAGGCCATCGAGTACGCCGAGCGCAACGAGCTGCCGATCGTCACCACCAAGAAGAACCCGTTCTCCATCGACCAGAACGTCTGGGGCCGCGCCGTGGAGACCGGTTTCCTGGAGGACATCTGGAACGGTCCGACCAAGGACGTGTACGACTACACCGACGACCCGGCGTTCCCGCCGGCGCCGGACGTGGTGACCGTGACCTTCGAGCAGGGCGTCCCGGTGGCGCTGGACGGCCGCTCGCTCTCCCCGCTGCAGATCATCGAGGAGATGAACCGCCGGGCCGGTGCGCAGGGCATCGGGCGCATCGACATCGTCGAGGACCGTCTCGTGGGCATCAAGTCCCGCGAGATCTACGAGGCCCCCGGTGCGATGGCGCTGATGACCGCCCACCGCGAGCTGGAGAACGTGACCCTGGAGCGCGAGCAGGCCCGGTTCAAGAAGACCGTGGACCAGCGCTGGACCGAGCTGGTGTACGACGGCCAGTGGTTCTCCCCGCTGAAGAAGAACCTGGACGTCTTCGTGGACGAGACCCAGAAGTACGTCTCCGGGGACATCCGGATGGAACTGCACGGCGGCCGCGCCACCGTCCAGGGCCGTCGCTCGGACACGGGGCTGTACGACTTCAGCCTCGCCACCTACGACGAGGGCGATGCCTTCGACCAGTCCTCTGCACGGGGCTTCATCGACATCTTCGGCCTCTCCTCCAAGGTCGCGACCGAGCGCGACCAGCGGGTGGAGGGCGCTGGGTCCGTGGACTCCCTCGAGGACGTGGCGAAGCTGTCGAACGAGAGCACCGGGGCCTGAGACGTGGCGGATCAGGGCGCGGAGAACACGCCGGGGCCACAGCGCCACGGCACCAATGAGGGCTCGCTGTGGGGCGGCCGCTTCGCCGGCGGCCCCGCGGACGCCCTGGCGGCGCTGAGCAAGTCGACGGACTTCGACTGGCGACTGGCCCGCTATGACATCGCGGGTTCCCGCGCCCACGCCCGGGTCCTGCACACCGCGGGGCTGCTCGACGACGCCGAGCTCGAGGGCATGCTGGCCGCGCTCGACCGCCTGGAGGCCGACGTCGTCTCCGGCGCCTACGTCGCCGCGGACTCCGATGAGGACGTGCACGGCTCGCTCGAGCGCGGACTGATCGAGCGCGCCGGTCCGGAGCTGGGCGGCAAGCTACGTGCGGGGCGCTCCCGCAACGACCAGATCGCCACCCTGGGTCGGATGTTCCTGCGCGACCACGCGCGACTGATCGCGGCCCGCCTGCTGGACACCATCGACGCGCTCATCGCCCAGTCGGAGACCCACCCGTACGCGCCGATGCCGGGACGCACGCACCTGCAGCACGCCCAGCCGGTGCTGCTCAGCCATCACCTGCTCGCCCACGCCTGGGCGATGGCGCGGGACGTGCAGCGGCTGGTGGACTGGGACGGCCGTGCCGCGGTGTCGCCCTACGGCTCGGGGGCCCTGGCCGGGTCCTCGCTCGGCCTGGATCCCAATGCCGTGGCCGCAGACCTCGGTTTCGACTCCGCGGCGTGGAACTCGATCGACGGCACCGCCGCGCGGGACGTCTTCGCCGAGTTCGCCTGGGTGTGCGCCATGATCGGCGTCGACCTCTCCCGGATCAGCGAGGAGGTCATCTTCTGGGCCACGAAGGAGGCCGGTTTCGTCACCCTGGACGACGCCTACTCCACCGGATCCTCGATCATGCCGCAGAAGAAGAACCCGGACGTCGCCGAGCTCGCCCGGGGCAAGTCCGGGCGGCTTATCGGCGACCTGACCGGGCTGCTGGCCACCCTCAAGGGACTGCCGCTGGCCTACAACCGCGACCTGCAGGAGGACAAGGAGCCGGTCTTCGACGCCGCGGACACCCTCGAACTGCTGCTGCCGGCCGTGTCCGGGATGATCGCCACGCTGACGTTCCACACCGACCGGATGGCCGAGCTGGCCCCGCAGGGGTTCGCCCTGGCCACGGACATCGCCGAGTGGCTGGTCCGCCAGGGCGTGCCGTTCCGTGACGCGCACGAGCTCTCGGGCGAGGCCGTGAAGGTCGCGGAGTCGCGGGGCGTGGAGCTCTGGGACCTGACGGACGAGGACTATGCGGCGATCTCGCCCGCACTGACCCCCGCGGTCCGTTCCGTCCTGTCCACCGAGGGGTCCCTCTCCTCCCGCAATGCCCAGGGCGGTACGGCCCCGGAGGCCGTCGCCGCCCAGCTGGCCGAGCTCCGGCGCCAGCTCGTGCCGCTGCGCGAGTTCGGGGCGTCCGGCCCGCTGGCGTGAGGGAGCCCGGCATCCATGCCCGGTGACCTGAGCGTGCTCGAGCGGGGTGGCCTGCGGGCCGCCCCGCTCCTGCTCGGTTCGACGCTGACGGTCGCCCGGGGCGGGACGGTGGTCGGCGTGCGGCTGACGGAGGTCGAGGCCTACGAGGGTCAGCGCGATCCCGGTTCGCACGCCTACCGCGGTCGAAGCCGCCGCAATGACACGATGTTCGGCCCCGCCGGTCACGTCTACGTCTACTTCACCTACGGCATGCACTGGTGCATGAACATCGTCTGCGGGACGGAGGGAACCAGTTCCGCCGTCCTGCTGCGCGCCGGTGAGGTGACGCTGGGACTGGACGCCGCCGTCGCCCGGCGCGGCGCCCCGGCCGGACCGAGGCTGGCCTCCGGTCCGGCGCGCCTGGCCCAGGCCCTCGGCATCGGGGCCGGTGACGACGGCTCGGTCCTGTTGTCCGGGCCCGGCCCGGACGACCACGCGGCGCAGGCCCCGGACGGCATCTGGCTCTCCGGCATCCGCTCGCGACGCCGGCCGGGCACCCTGACCGGGCCCCGCACCGGCGTCTCCGGGCCCGGGGGAGGACCGGAGTTCCCCTGGCGCTTCTGGCTGCCGGACGAGCCCTCGGTCTCGCCCTACCGTCCGGCGGCGCCGCGTCGTCGCACCTCACGGGCGTGATCCACGGGGTGGGCCCCGTCGCGCGGGGTCGGGCATTAACGGTGTGTTCACCGCAACCGCTGTACCATGGATGGTCACTCGTTCCGTGGTGCCCCCGGGGCGTGCCGGACCCCTCCGGTCGTCAGGCTCCCCCGGGGAGCACCGTCGATAGCCCTAAGGTGTGCAAGGCATGACTGATGTGGTCCCGGTCCACCAGACCGAACTGGAGCACGAGCGCCACTACGTCGCCCGGCTCTACCAGCGTCTGGACGAATTGCGGGCGGAGAAGGAGCGCCAGTTGGCGCGCGTGCGCAAGGAGGGACCCCAGGGCTCGGTGCAGAACGTCTCCGAACGCGACGCCTTCGCCACGCTCTACGAGGACCGCCTCGCGCAGTTGTACGCCGTGGACGACCGGCTGGTGTTCGGCCGGCTGGACCTGGACGGCGGGGACGAACGCTACATCGGGCGCATCGGCCTGACCGACGAGGACCAGCAGCGGCTCATGGTGGACTGGCGGGCGCCCGAGGCCGGGGCGTTCTACCAGGCCACGGCCCACCACCGGCTGGGGGTGCGCCGCCGCCGTCACCTGATGCTGCGCGGGCGCACCGTGGTGGACCTCGAGGACGACGTTCTGGACGCGAGCCTGCTGGACGGTGAGACCGGCCACCACGGGGCCGGCGCCCTGCTGGCGGCAGTCTCGGCGCGGCGCACCGGACAGATGGGGGACATCGTCGCCACCATCCAGGCCGAACAGGACGCCGTCATCCGTTCCCCGATCAAGGGCGTGCTGGTGGTCCAGGGCGGCCCGGGCACCGGCAAGACCGCGGTGGCCCTGCACCGCGCCGCCTACCTGCTCTACACCCACCGGGAACGGCTGAAGTCCGCCGGTGTGCTGCTGGTCGGCCCGTCACAGTCCTTCATGCGCTACATCGACCGCGTGCTGCCCTCCCTGGGTGAGACCGGCGTGGTGATGTCCTCCCTCGGCCGGCTCATGCCCGGCATCAAGGCCGTGCCGGAGGCCGACCGCCGGGTGGCCCGCATCAAGGGCCGGCTGTTCATGGCCGACGTGGTGGCCAACGCGGTGGCCAACCGCCAGCGGCTCCCCGCGGGTCCGCGCACGGTGGACGTCGGCGGTACCGTCCTGACCATCCGCCCCAAGCAGGTCCGGCGCGCCCGGGACCGGGCCCGGGCCACCGGCAAGCCGCACAACGAGGCCCGGAACACCTTCGTCAAGATCATGGTCCGCGAACTGGCCGACCAGTTGAAGGACAAGCTGGAGAAGTCCTCGGGCGCCGGCAACAACATCGACCGGTCCTACCTGGCGGAGGATGTCCGGACCTCCCGGGACGTGAGGATCGCCCTCAACCTGTGCTGGATGCCCCTGACCCCGGAGAAACTGCTCGCGGACCTGTTCTCCAAGCCGGAGCACCTGGACATGGCGGCGCCGTTCCTCGACCCCGAGGACCGCCGGCGCCTGGTGCGCCCGGCGGACGCGATGTGGACCGAGGCGGACGTCCCCCTGCTGGACGAGGCGGCGGAACTGCTCGGGGAGCTCGATCCCAGCGCGGGCCGCGGCAAGGCGGGACAGGAGGTCGAGCGCAAGCGGAACCTGGCCAACGCCGAGGCGTCCCTGAAGAACGTCAACGCCATGCTGGAGGACCTCGGCGTGGACGGCGTGGTGACCGCCGAGGCCCTGGCCGACGTCAACGAGGAGGGTGACCGCTACGTCTCCGCGTCCGAGCGGGCCTCCACCGACCGCACCTGGACCTACGGGCACGTCGTGGTGGACGAGGCGCAGGAGCTCTCGCCCATGCAGTGGCGGTTGCTCATGCGGCGCTGCCCCATGAAGTCGTTCACGATCGTGGGGGACATCGCCCAGGCGTCCTCGGCGGCCGGCGTCACCTCCTGGGCCGAGGCCCTGGAGCCCTTCGTCCAGGACCGCTGGCGCCTGGAGGAGCTGACGGTCAACTACCGCACCCCGGCCCGGATCACCCGGCTGGCCGCCCGGGTGGCCCAGGAGGCCGGACTGCCGGTCTCCTCGCCTCAGGCCGTGCGCGAGGGCGACTGGCAGCCCACGGTGCAGCAGGTGCCCGAGGCGCAGGCGGTCGGCGCGCTGATGGCCGGGGTGGCCGAGGACCTCGAGAGGATCGACGGCGGCCTGCTCGCCGTGATCGCCCCTGCCTCCCTCGAACGGCGCATCGCCGCCCTGCTCGTCGAACGCTACGGTGACCGGGTCGGGTCCGGTGGCGGTGGCCTGGGCCAGGACATCGTCTCCACCACCCCGGGAGAGGCCAAGGGGCTGGAGTTCGATGCCGTCGTGCTGGTGGAACCGGCACAGATCGTCGCCGAGACCGGTGGGGTCGTCGGGGACCTGTACGTCGCCATGACCCGGTCCACCCAGACCCTGCGCGTCCTCTCCACCGGCGGGTTGCCGGCGGGGCTGGGCGACGCCTGACCGGCCCCCCGCACCCTCCGCCGACCCCCGCCCGTCCCGGACCGTCCCCCAGGACCGTCCCACGCCCCGCATTCCGAAACGACGCACGCACCGAGAGGCAGCATCCGTGACCACCACGTCCACCGCACCGCAGGACCGCCAGCCGGAGGGCGCCCCGGCGCAGCCCCGGCCCGTGAACCCTGCCCTGGCCGGCCAGTCGAACGATCCCTCGTTCCCGAACATCTGGCAGGAGCTGAAGTGGCGCGGACTCGTGCACGTCTCCACGGATGAGACCGCGCTCGAGGAGGTGCTGTCCGGGGACCCGATCACGTACTACTGCGGTTTCGACCCCACGGCCCCCTCGCTGCACCTGGGCAACCTCGTCCAGATCCTCGTCCTCCGCCGGCTGCAGCTGGCCGGTCACCGGCCGCTCGGGCTGGTCGGTGGCTCCACCGGGCTCATCGGTGATCCGCGGCAGACGGCCGAGCGGGTGCTCAACGACCGCGAGACCGTCGGCGAGTGGGTGGGTTACCTGCGCGGTCAGATCGAGCGGTTCCTGTCCTTCGAGGGGGACAACGCGGCCCGCATGGTCAACAACCTGGACTGGACGGGGCAGCTCAGCGCCCTGGACTTCCTGCGGGACATCGGCAAGCACTTCCGGGTGGGCACGATGATCCGGAAGGAGACCGTGGCCAAGCGCCTGCACTCGGACGAGGGCATCTCCTACACGGAGTTCTCCTACCAGGTGCTGCAGGGCATGGACTACCTGAACCTGTACCGCGACTACGGTTGCACGCTCCAGACCGGCGGTTCCGACCAGTGGGGCAACCTGACCTCCGGGACGGACCTGATCCGCAAGGTCGAGGGAACCGCGGCACACGCCTTCGGCACCCCGTTGATCACCAACGCGGACGGCACGAAGTTCGGCAAGTCCGAGGGCAATGCCATCTGGCTGGACGGGCGCATGTGCTCGCCGTACACCTTCTACCAGTTCTGGCTGAACACGGCGGACGCGGACGTCATCAGCCGGCTGAAGGTCTTCACCTTCCTGCACCGGGACCGGATCGAGGAGCTCGAGGCCAAGGTCCGGGACGAACCGTTCCGCCGCGAGGCCCAGAAGACCCTGGCCTGGGAGGTCACCTCCCTGGTGCACGGGGAGGAGGCCACGCGCAAGGTCATCGATGCCTCCGCGGCCATATTCGGCCAGGGCGACCTGGCCGCCGTGGACGAGGCCACTCTCGCCGCCGCCACCGCCGAGCTCCCGACGGCGGCTCCCGGCCTGGGTGCCGGTGGCCCGGTGGGCATCGTCGAGCTGCTGGTGGCCACCGGGCTGTCCGGTTCCAACTCCGAGGCCCGCCGCACGGTCGCCGACGGAGGCGCCTCGGTGAACAACGTCAAGGTCACCGACGCCGAGCAGGCCTTCGGGAGCGATCAGGCCCTGCACGGGCGCTACCTGCTGGTGCGCCGAGGCAAGAAGAACATGGCGCTGGTGGACCTGTCCGCCTGAGTGACGGTTCCGTGTCCACGCGGTGAAATCCCCGAAGGGGTGGGTCTGACGACCCCGAAGGTCCCGGACGGATGGCAGAGTGGACGACGTGACCGATTCCGTGCGACCCGGCCGCCCCGCGTCCGCCGACCCCGCGGCGCCGACCGCGGCGGACCTGGAGGAGCTCCTCGCCCAGGTGCAGGAGCTCATCGACGGTGCGCGCGCCGCCGAGGCCGACCAGGCGGACCGGATCGGCCGGGTCCGGCCCGAGCACCGGGACAGTGCCGCCAACCTCGTGCACTACGTCTGGCTCCGCGGCCGGGACATCCGCACGCTGCAGGGTCGTCTCGCCGACCTCGGCCTGTCCTCCCTGGGACGGCTGGAGTCCCGGGTACTGCCCACGCTGCACTCCATCGCCGCCAGCCTGGAGGGCCTCCGGCTGGCGCGTGCCGTCTCCACGGGTGAACCCGGCGCCGCCGTCCGGACTTCCGGCGCCGCCGTCGGGACCGGGGCGGGCCGTGCCACCGGATGGCCGGACATGGATGCCGGACCGGACCGGCTGGAGCAGAACGCGACCAGCCTGCTCGGCCCCAGCCCCGAGGAACGCGTCTCCCGGATCATGGTGACCTTCCCGTCCCAGGCCGCCACGGATCCGGAACTCGTGGCCGAGATGCTCCGCGCCGGCATGGACATGGCTCGTATCAACTGCGCCCATGACGGTCCGGAGCAGTGGCGGGCCATGATCCGGCACCTGAGATCCGCCCAGGGGCTCCCGCCCGTGGACGGTGCCGGCGGCCCCGGGCGTCCTCTCCACGGGGCGTGTTTCAGCCGCGGGGGAGAACCGGCACCGGACCGCTGCCTCGTGGCCATGGACCTGGCCGGCCCCAAGCTGCGCACCGGGCCCATCGCGCCCGGTCCCGAGGTGCTCAAGATCAGGCCGGAGCGTTCGGCCACCGGGCAGGTCGTCGAGCCGGCCACCGTGGTCCTGGTCGCTCCCGGACAGGAACCGGGCGCACACGGAGCGTCCGGCGGCGGAGACGGCATCGGTGGTGATGGCACGGGCGGGGACGGTGTGGACCCGGCGCAGCGCATCCCCGTCCGGGACCCTCGGTGGGTGGACGGTCGCGCCGTGGGGGAGACCCTCCGCTTCACGGACGCCCGCGGCTCGGCCCGGACCATGACGGTGGCCGCCCGCGAGCCGGGCCGGCTCACCTGCGAGATGGCGCAGACCGCCTACTTCATGCCCGGGGTCGTGCTCTACGCGGCCGACGGCACGCTCACCGAGGTCGGAGCACTGCCGCCGAAGGAGCAGCGGCTGTTCATCCGTCCCGGCGAACGGCTCGTCCTGACCCGGTCCCTGGAACCGGCCCAGCCGGTGCCCGGCGGTCCTCACCGGATCGGTTGCTCGCTGGCCCAGGTCTTCGACGACGCCGAACCGGGCCAGCGCATCCACGTCGACGACGGGAGGATCAGTGGCGTGATCACCGAGGTCAGTCCCGAGGAGATCGAGGTGCGCGTGGAGTCGGCCGGGGTGTCGGGGA
Source organism: Citricoccus sp. (assembly GCF_035445025.1). Taxonomy (NCBI): domain Bacteria; kingdom Bacillati; phylum Actinomycetota; class Actinomycetes; order Micrococcales; family Micrococcaceae; genus Citricoccus; species Citricoccus sp. The sequence continues at coordinate 86,245 of NZ_DAOMPX010000007.1, forward strand.
GCAGGCTCAAGGCGGAGAAGGGCATCAACCTGCCGGACACGCACCTGGACATCCCGGCGCTGACCGAGGAGGACCTCGCCGCGCTGCCGTTCGTGGCGGAGCACGCGGACATCGTCAACCTGTCCTTCGTCCGGACCCCGGCAGACGTGGCGGACCTGATGGAACGACTCACCGGCCTCGGGCGCGAGGACCTGGACGTGGTGCTGAAGATCGAGACCGTGGAGGCCTTCGAGAACCTTCCGCAGATCCTGCTCGAGGCCATGCGCTGGCCGGACATCGGCGTGATGATCGCGCGCGGTGACCTGGCCGTGGAGGCCGGCTTCGAACGGATGGCCGAGGTCCAGGAGGAGATCCTGTGGCTGTGCGAGTCCGCCCACGTGCCGGTGATCTGGGCGACCCAGGTCCTGGACTCGCTGGCCCGGACCGGGCTGCCGAGTCGTGCCGAGGTCACCGATGCGGCGATGGCCGAGCGCGCCGAGGCCGTGATGCTGAACAAGGGCCCCTTCGTGGTGGACACGATCGCCTTCCTGTCCGGCGTCCTCGGACGGATGCAGGAGCACGTGTCCAAGAAGCGCACGCTGCTTCGGGAATTGCGTTCCTGGGACCTGTTCTCCGAGGCGGTCACCAACCGCGGACCCCGGGGGACCGCAACCACCAGGCCCCCCCGGGACCGGATCGCCGACTAGGCCGCGACACCCGCGGGAGACGTGCCTCACAGTGGCGGACGGACGTCAGCCGGTGGACGGGAAAAGCCCGGAAATCCGGGGATTCCAGGGGTGCAGACCGCCCCGGGCGCCGATTTGGCACCGGCGCCGAAGCGTGTGTATAGTTCTTCAAGTCGCCAGCCGCGAAAGCGGGAAATCGGCGGCCGAACCCAGACTGAATGAAGGCCTAGACTGGTGCGCCCTGAGGGTGTAACATCGGTGGCCCGGAGGAAGTCTGGGGGGACCGCGGTGAGCACCGGGTGAACATGGCGGAAACGCCGGTTTGACGGAATGGAAACCGCAGTCTAAAGTAATATACCGCAGATGAGAAAAGCGAAGATGTTCCGGGTTTTCCTGGTTTCTTGGTGAGTAC
>NZ_DAOMPX010000008.1:0-18631 GCF_035445025.1 Citricoccus sp.
TTCCCGCGCACCGGCGACCTGACGTGGTCCCACCCGCTGGACGCCATCACCGTCACCACGGCGGCGGACCAGTGCCACCTGCTGGCCTCGATCGCCCGCGGAGTCTCGGACGAGGAGGCCGCGGCCGCGTTGCAGCTGACCGCCGGGAACTGCCGGTTCGCCGTGGAACTGATGCGGGGGATCCACACCCCGCGACTGGGGGCCGCCACCGGGCGCATCGGCTTCGCCGAGAAGAACGGCCGCGGACTGCGCTCGCTGTCCCAGGTGGGCATCGCGCTGGACGGGGACGGCACGCCGCTGGCCGCGCTCGCGGTGTTCGCCGAGTCGGTCCCCACCCGGTTGCCGGACGGGCTGCCCGGGCGCAACGCCGTCTTCGAGGCGTTCGCCGCGGTCGGCCTGGCCGTGCAGGACGCGGTCTCACCGCTCGTGACCGCCTGACCGCCTGGCCGCCGGGCCGGGTGACCGGCTAATCGGATGGCCGGATGACCGGCAGGCCGCAGGGTCTACGCCGGCGCGGCCCCGAAGGTGTCCGGGTCCACGGGACGCTCGGCGCGCGGCAGCCCGGCCACCACGAGCCGGTAGGAGTCGGTGACCAGTTCCCGCACGAGGGTCCTGTCCACGCTCTCGCCCGGGCCGATCGTGATCCAGTGCCGCTTGTTCATGTGGTACCCCGGCGTGATCTCGTCGTGGGCCGCGCGCAGCGCCGTGGAGTCCTCCGGCTCGGCCTTCAGGGTCACGACGGGCGCGCCCACCACGTCGGTCAGCAGCATGAAGACCTTGCCCCTGACCTTGTAGACCTCGTGCTCGGGGCCGAAGGGGTGTCCCACGGTGGACGCGGGCAACTCCTCGGCCATCTCCCGCGCACTGTCCTGCAGCTCAGTGCCGTTCACCGCGTCCCTCCTGCCGGCCGTCGTCCCTCCGCCTGACCGCCAGCCTCCCACACCCGGACGTGGGCGGCCCTCGTAGGCTGGGACACATGTCTGGACACGGCTCACCGCACCCGCTCGGCCCCGGCGTGGTCTCCCTGCAGGACCTCACGACGTCAGCGACCGGGCTGCGCTTCGCCGTCCGGTTCCCCGCGGCGCCCGGGGGCGCGCCACGTGCCGCGGTGGCGCACGGGGCGGAGGACCGGCACCCGCTGGCCGGGACCGGCAAGCTGTTCCTCGCGGTCGCCGTGGCGCAACTGGCGGAGCGCGACCCGGAATTACCGGCGGAGCCGGTGACCATCCGTGGCGAGCACCGCGCGGCCGCCCGCTCCGGGACGCTGCGGCGGATGGATGGCGAGCTGCAGCTGACCGTGGACGACGCGATCGCCCTGGTCGTCGGGACCGGCGACGCGGCGTGCGTGGTGGCGCTGCTCGAGTTCCTGGCGGCCAGGGGAGCGGACGTCCTGGGCGAGGCCCAGCGGGCGGTGGCCGGCCTGGGCCTCGACGCGACGGCCTTCACCGCGCTGGAACCCGCGGTCCTCGGGGACGCGGACGCGCCGGGGGAGAGCTGGGGTGAGGGCCTCCTCGGCACGACGACCCCGGCCGACCTCTGCACCCTGCTGGAGCGCCTGGCCACCGACGGGACGGCCCGTTCCGAGCGGATCCTGGGCTGGATGGGCACGGCGTTCGAACCGGCCGGACTGGCCAGCGCCCTGCCCGGCTTCGGACCGCGCACCATCCCGCACCGCACCGTCTCCGGCCTCGAGCTCCTGACGCCCCCCGGGGCACCCGGGTGCGCCTCCGTGCTGATCCTGCCGGCCGACGTCGGGACCGGGCGGCCGGCCGCGTGCGTGGCCGCCTACCACCCGCGGACCCGCACAGAGGACCCGGCGGGATCCGCGCTCGAGGCCGGCGCGGCGCTGGGCTCGCTCGGCCTGGCCGCGGCCCGGGCCCGGGACGTCGGCTGAGGCCGGAGCGCGCCCCGGTCCGCGGTGCCGCCGGCCGGTCCTGCCCGCCGCCCGTTCGTCCGGATCGGGAGGACACGTCCGTGCGGAGACGCAGGGGGCGATGTCCTCTCGACCCGGACGGACGATGACCGGGCGGCTCACCCGCCCCGGATCAACCGGCGCACCCGCGTGACCAGGGCGTCCACGTCGTCGATGAGCCGGGCGGCGCCGTCGATGTCCTTGCGCAACCGCGTCTCGACCTCGGGATCCTTCAGCGGCGCCAGGTCCGTCTCGAGGGTGACCACCGCGGCCATGAGGGCCGCGCGCTCGGCGCCCAGCGCGGCGCCCACGTCGCTGAGCACGTTCTGGTTGTAGTCCTCCAGCAGTTCCGTCGCCACGCCCACGACGTCGGCCGCCACCGTCACGATGGCCCCCGGCGGTTCCGCGGCCCGTTCGATGGCCTGCTGGATCTGCCGCGATCGTTCGGCACGCTCCGGCTCGGTGTCCCGGGGCATCGCGAAGGCGTCGGCGACGGAGGCGAACCCCGACTCGTCCGCGTCCGAGAGCCCCAGCGCGGTGACGGCGATCCGCTCGCAGCGGGCGGCCAGTTCCTCCCGATCGCTGAACCGGGCCGCCATGGCCACCAGGGCCGCTCCCTGGGCGGCCATCAGCGCGCCCGTGGCCCCGCCGCCGGGTGTCGGCTCGCCGGAGGCCAGGCGGTTCAGGTAGTCCTCGATGCGCTCGTGCCGGATCATGGGTCCATCACAGCACCGCGTCCGGAACCGCGCCAGTCCTGCGGCGGCCCGGGTGTGGCCTCGTCAGCGCGGCAACCGCACCGTGCTGGTCAGCGTGGTGAGCATGGGCTCCCGCGGAGTGGAGCTGAACCCGAACCGCGGTGGCGGGTCCATCTCCGTCAGGCCGCCCAGGTCCCGGCCGCCCCAGGAGGCCGTGGAGGCGGTGATGCGGTGCAGGTCCCGGGCGGAGTACCACTCGAGCCGGTCGTTCCCCGCGGTGCCCAGCGTCCGCACCCCGGGCATCACCACCCGGGCCACCCGGTCGCTGACCCGCGCCACCGTCAGGGTGCGGCCCAGCCGGGGCGGGACGGCGCGCAACAGGTGCCCCCAGGCCGTCCGCCGCCCCACCGTGAACTCCCAGTGCAGCGGCCCGGCCCGCACGGTCCAGGCGGGACCCTCGACGGCGACGGACACGGGGACCTGCCGGACGTCGTCGAACACGTAGGTGGCCGAGACGAAGTCGGCGACCCAGTCGTCCGGGGCCAGCAGCTCGCGCCGGCCGTCCGGGTGCTCCACCATGACGTCCGCGAACGGCCCGTGGGGGCTGTGGTCCCAGGCGCCGAGCACCAGCCGGGTCCCACCGGAGGTCCCGGCCCCGGCGATGTGGCCGGTGAACTGCCATCGGTCCATGCGCGTCTCCCGCCGCCGTCGTGGTCTGCTCATCCCATCATCACCCGCGCGCCGCGTGCAGGCTGAAGGCGGCCAGGAAACCGGCGGCGGCGATGAGCCCCGAGTACAGGGCGGCGTCCTCGAAGGCCTCCGGGATCATGGTGTCCGTGATCATCGCCAGGATGGCCCCGGCGGCCAGCGCGTTGACGACGGCCAGCGTGGCCGGTGGGGCGCCGTCCAGCAGGAGGTAGCCGGCCAGCGCCGCCAGCCCGGAGGCCACCGCGATGCCGCCCCAAATCCCGAAGACGTAGCCCGGCCCGCGCCCGGCACGTTTCCAGCCGGCCGTGCTGGAGAGCCCCTCCGGGACGTTGGAGATGAACACGGCCACGAACATCGGCAGGCTGACCCCGCCGCCGACGAGCACGCTCAGCCCCAGCACCATGGATTCCGGGACCCCGTCCAGCAGGGCCCCGATCGCGATCGCCCCGCCGGCACCGTCCCCGTCCAGTCCGGACTGCTGGTGACCCGAGCGCTTGCGGTGCCGGGCCCCGAACCGGGCCAGCACGATGTTCAGTCCGACGTAGGTCACCGCCCCGACGGCGAAGCCGATGACCGTGGCGGCGAGTCCACCGGTGGTCAGGGCCTCGTCGACGAGCTCGAAGGTCAGGGCGGAGATCAGCACGCCGGAGCCGAAGGCCATCACGGCCGCCACCACCCGCCGCGGCACGTCGACGAACCAGGCGATGACGCTGCCCAGCAGCAGCGCCGCACCGGCGATCAGGCCGGCCCCGCCGGCCAGCAGCCATTCCGGCATACGCACCTCCGGGTTCAGGATCGTGCACGACCGGGCCGCGGGGAAGGGCCGGTGCGTGCCGTGGGCCCGTGGGCGCGCCTCCGGTCGGCAGGTCTGGGCCTGGGCCCGCGGTAGGAGGACACTGCTGCTGTGGAACTCGATCCCGTGGTCACCAATCCGGAGCACTACTCCGTCCTGTTCGAGAACGACGAGGTGCGGGTGCTGGAATACATCGACCGGCCCGGCGACCGGACGACGCCGCACGACCACCCCGACAGCGTCATGTACTCCCTCAGCCACATCCGCCGCCGACTGGTCGCGGGTGAGCACCAGCGGGACGTGGACATCCCCGCCGGGACGGTCAACTGGGTGCCCGCCCAGCGTCATTCCGGCGAGAACACGGGGGACACGCCCTCGAGGGCGATTTTCGTGGAGCTCAAGCGCGTCGGCCAGGCCCCGCGGGGCGAGGCGCTCGGGCCCAGCTGAGGCATCGGCGACCGGGCCGGCTGAGGACGTGGGCACCCGGGCCCGGCCTGGGGGCCGGCGGCCGGTGGGGATAGGGTGGCCGCAACGAGACGCCCCGGCCCGCCCGGAGCGTGTGACGGCAACCCCAGGAGCGATCATGTCCGGACGGTCCACCCCGTTCTCCGTGGGAGACCACGTGAGCTGGAACTCCGAGGCCGGTCGGGTCTCGGGCACCATCACGAGGGTCCACACCAGCGATTTCGACTACAAGGGACACACCCGCCGGGCCTCGGCGGAGGACCCGCAGTACGAGATCAAGAGTGACAAGACGGATCACGTGGCCGCCCACAAGGGCAGCGCGCTGACCCGGCTCAAGGACTGAGCGGCACCCCGCGGCGCCACGCCGATGGCTGACGCACCGGTGCGCCGGCGGCGGGCTCAGAGCCCGAGGTCGCGCCCGATGAGTTCCTTCATGATCTCGTTGGAGCCGGCCCAGATGCGGTTCACGCGGGCGTCCTTCCAGGCCCGGGCCACCCGGTACTCGTTCATGTAGCCGTAGCCGCCGTAGAGCTGGACGCAGTGGTCCAGGATCTCGTTCTGCACGTCCGAGGCCCAGTACTTGGCCTTGGCGGCGTCCACGGCGGACAGCTCGCCGGTGGTGTGGGCCAGCACCGCCTCGTCCACGAACGCCTGGGTGACCTCGGCCTTGGTCACCAGCTCGGCGAGCAGGAACTTGTTGTGCTGGAAGGCGCCGATGGGTTGACCGAACGCCGTGCGCTCCTTGGTGTACTCGAGCGTCTCGTCCAGGATCTGCCGGGCGTGCGCGAGCCCGTAGACCGCGGCGCCCAGCCGCTCCTGGGGCAGGTTCACCATCATCTGGATGAAGCCGGTGTCCACCTCGCCGATGATGTTCTCGGACGGGACGCGCAGGTTGTCGAAGAACAGTTCGGCGGTGTCCGACTCCGGCTGTCCCACCTTGTCCAGCTTGCGGCCGCGGTGGAAGCCCTCCATGGTGGCCTCGACGCCGAACAGGGTGATGCCCCGGGCCTTCTTCTCCGGGCTGGTCCGGGCGGCGACGATCACGAAGTCCGCCGAGTAGCCGTTGGTGATGAAGGTCTTGGAGCCGTTGAGGACCCAGTCGTCCCCGTCCCTGACCGCGGTGGTGCGCAGGTTGGCCAGGTCGGAGCCGCCGGAGGGCTCGGTCATGGCGATGGCGGCGATGATGGACCCGTCGGCGATGCCGGGCAGCCAGCGCTGGTGCTGCTCCGGGGTGCCGAGCTTGACGATGTACGGCGGGACGACGTCCGCGTGGATGCCGATGCAGGACGGCAGGGCGAAGTTGACCCGGGAGAACTCCTCGAACAGCACCGCGTTGAACCGGTAGTCCTGCGGGTAGCCGCCGCCATACTGTTCCGGGACCTCCAGGCCGAGCAGGCCCTGCTCCCCGGCGGCCTGCCACAGCTCGCGCGGAAGCCCCTTGTCCTCCGCCCACTGCTCGACGTGCGGAGCGACGTGGCGCTTGACGAACTCGGCGACGGATTCGCGGAAGTCATCGTGCTCGGTCTCGAACATGCGACGGCGCATGGGACGGTCCTCTCGGGGTTACTACTGGGTACACCTCGAGGGTGCCACCGGGGGCCCCCACGCGCAATACCGGCGGGTAACTTATGGCGTCGTGTCGTCGGCCGACAGGGGGAAGACGCTCAGGTACAGGCGTACCCGGCGGGTCTGCGCCACCGGGTCCCCGTCCGGCGTCGGCCGGTCCGGGGGTGTTCCGGTGTCGCCGTCCGCACCGGAGGGGTCGCCGGGCCGGCCCAGGTGGCGGTCGATGACCGTCATGAGCTCCTCGGTCAGGGCCCGGGTCTGGGCCGCCGTCAGCTCGCGGGTGGTGGTGTTGTCGATCGAGGCCTCGATCCATTCCCGCTCCTCGTGGTTCTCCACGGACAGCCAGCGGCCCAGCGCGGCCGCGCGCTGGTCGAGCGAGGCCTGCAGCAGGGCCTGGATGGCCGGCCTGTTCGCCTCGTCCTGGGCCAGGTCGTAGGTGGGCACCGCGAACCCGACCGGTTTCCACCAGCGCTCCCGGCCCGAACCCCGTCCGGTGTCCTCCTCCACGAAGCCGTGCTTCTCCAGCTGGCGCAGGTGGTAGCTCGTCTGCCCCGTGCTCTCGTCCAGGTGCCGGGCCAGGGCGGTCGCGGTGGCCGACCCCACGTCCGTCAGGTGGGAGTAGATCGACATCCGCAGCGGGTGGGCGAAGGCCTTCATGGCCCGCGCGTCGACCTTCCGGGGGGCGACGCCGGGCAGCTGGGCCGGGCCGTCCGCCACGGGATCCGGGGAGGGCTGGGGGGCCTCGGTGGGGAGGGGGTCCTCCGGGGCCGAGGACTTGTCACGAGGCATGTGCAGAGCTACCTTTGCATAGACAGCTTTGCAAAGAAATCTCTGCAAAGTCTTCTCGGCACCAGTCTACGGAGATGACCCCCATGCTGCGATCCACCGCCGCGCTCCCGGCCGACCACTCCTCTCGGGCCCTGCCCCGCCCTGCCCGCCAGCCCGCGAAGCCGGCCACCCCCTGGAGCCTGGGCCGGGCGTTCCGCGCCCTCCTCGGGCCGTCCGCGACCCGCGTGGGCGCCGCCGCCCAGCGCCGCTCCGGTGCAGGGACCGGCTCAGGCGCGGGGTCAGGTGCGGGGTCAGGCACCGGCCAGCGCCCCGGCGTCGGCATCGACCACCGTGAGGGGCAGGCCATGCACCGGATCCGGCGCGCGGCCGCCCTCGGGGGCGGTCCCGGCCTGCGCTGAGGCCCCGTCAGGGCAGGTGGCCGCCACGTCCGTCGGATGGGCCGGGGCCGCAACGGCGTTCGCCTCCGCAGGTCCGGCGGGCGCCGCGTCGGCGCCGAGTTGGGGCCGCGCCGTAGACTGCGGCTCGTGGAAAAGGCGCAGGCCGCGGACGCGGCAATGGGGGAGACGGCCGAGGACAGGACCCGCCGGATGTGGCCGCGATTCCTCGTCATCGTGCTGTGCCTGGCCGGGCTGGTCATCGCGCTGCAGTTCGTCCAGGGCCTGCAGGGCATCATCGGGCCGGTGTTCCTCGGCCTGAACCTGGTCATCATCGCCTACCCGCTGCAGGCGTGGATGATCCACCGGGGGGTCAACCGCTTCCTCGGGGCGTCCGTGACCGTGCTGATCGTGGTGGTCGTGCTGATCGTGTTCCTGGCCCTGATCCTGTGGTCGGCCTCGGAACTGGTGATGGCGCTGCCCGAGTACAGCGCGGAGTTCACCAACATCTACTTCGGCATGGTGAACTGGATCGGCAGTTTCGGCGTCACCCCGGACATGGTCATCGAACAGCTCTCCGGCCTGAACATGTCCACCGTGGTGTCCACGGCCACCGGCCTGCTCACCGCCGTCCTGTCCAACGTCACCGCCATCATCGGCCTGCTGGCCACCGTCATCATGGCCGTGTTCTTCCTCGCCATGGACTCCGTGGCCGTGGAGCGGCGGATCGCGCTGCTGAACACCGCCGACTACGAGCTCGGGCAGGCGCTGACCGCGTTCGCCCAGGGGGTGCGGCGGTACTGGGTCGTCACCACGGTCTTCGGGCTGCTCGTCGCCGCGCTGGACGTCGCCGCGCTGGCCGTCATCGGCGTCCCGATGATCTGGGTCTGGGGCGTGCTGAGCTTCCTGACCAACTACATCCCCAACATCGGATTCATCATCGGCATGGTCCCGCCGGCGTTGCTCGGCCTGGTGGAGGGCGGCTGGGGTGCGTTCTTCGCCGTGATCGTGGCCTACTCCGTCCTGAACTTCGTGCTGCAGTCGATCGTCCAGCCCAAGTTCACCGGCGATGCCGTGGGCGTGATCCCCACCGTCTCCTTCCTGTCCCTGCTGTTCTGGGCCTGGATCCTCGGTCCGCTCGGCGCCATCCTCGCCCTGCCCGCCACGCTGCTGCTGAAGGCGGTCATGGTCGACGCCGACCCGCAGTCCCGCTGGATCAACACGTTCATCGCCTCCGACCTGCGCGGGATGGAGGAGCGGAACCGGCGCGCGCTGGCGCGGCAGCGTTCCGACCGGGCGGCAGAGGAGACCGTGGCCGCCCGGGCGCCCGGGGCCCGCGAGGGCGTGCTGTCCGGCGAGGACCTGCGTGATGGCGCCGCGGCGGGTGGCGGCGACGGGGCCGGCGACGGCGGTGCGCCCGGGGACCCGGGGGCGCAGTCCCCTCCACAGCGGACCGAGTGAACGGGGCCGTCCACGGTCCGGCCCGGGCGGGCCGGACCCTGTCCGTCGTCCGTGAAACCATGGAGGGATGACCACCCCCACGCTGCCGTACGTCGCCGACCAGGACATCGCTGCCCTGGTGGGGTCCGCGGCGGCGGACAAGGGCAAGGCCTACGCCCGCCAGGGTGCGGTCACCTCGATGCAGTGGGACGCCCCGGAGGGGGCGGGCGAGGCAACGCCCGCCCCGCCCGCGACTCTGACCGCGTCGGTGCAGGGCAACGACCGGTTGCCGTACGAGACGTACGTCCTGCTGGTGCCCGGCCGGCCGGCGTCGTCCCCGGAGGCACTGCCCTCGTGGCGCCCGGTGCGCGCCGGCTGCACCTGTCCGGTCCGCAACGACTGCAAGCACGCCGCGGCGCTGCTCTACACCGCGACCGAGGAGGCGATGCGCCGGCACCTGCGGCACCAGGCACTGCGCGCCGTGCCCGGGGGTCCGGCCGGGCAGGACGCTGCCCCCTCGGTGCAGGGCTGGGGCCAGGTGCACCGCTACACCGAGGCGGACGTCTGGGGCGGTGAGGACGGCGGCGGTCCCTGGGGGGAGGAGGCCGAGCGCGAGGACTGGCGCTCGGTGCTGGGGGAGCTCACCGGGGAGAACTTGAGCCTCGGTTCGGACGAGCCGGTGGCGATCGGCGTGGAGCTGATGGCCGAACCGCAGAACCAGATGCGCCGCCGCTGGGGCGCCCACGCCGCCAGCGTCGAGGACGTGCGGTCCGGTGCCGCCCTGCAGGTCCACCTGCGCCCGATGCGCCGCGGTTCGCGGGACAACTGGATCAAGGGCGGGCTGACCTGGAAGAAGTTCCAGTACGGGGGACTGCGCCACCAGTTGCGCGAGGACCATGTGGAACTGCTCGGCCAGTTCTACCGCCTCTTCCTCGCCGAACGTCCCCAGGGGATGTTCGGCAATGACGAGACGCTGCGGCTGGACCAGCTCTCCGGCCCGCCGGCCTGGCAACTGCTCACCCGCGCCCGGGAACTCGGGGTCGAGTTCGTGGGCCAGGGCGTGGTCGGCGAGGTCGTCCTGGCCGGGCCGGCCAGCGTGCGCCTGGACGTGCGCGGGGAGTCGGACCTCGCCGTGGTGCCCGTGGTCGAGTCCGGCGGAGCACCGGTGCCCGGGGCGCGGGCGGCCGGCACCGGGGGATTCATCGCGGTGGACGTGCCCGACGACGCCCCGCAATGGGGTTCCCCGGTGCGCCTGACGCTGGTGCCGGCCGAGCGCACGCTGCCGCGGCCCGTACTGGACCTCTTGAAACAGGACGAGCCGCTGCAGATCCCGGCGGGAGAGACGGAGGAGTTCTTCTACGACGTCTACCCGCGGCTCTCCCGGATGATGCCCGTGGCCAGCACGGACGGATCCGTCGAGTTCCCGGAGGTGCCCGCCCCCGAGCTGCAGCTGCACGTGCGGTACGGCAAGGACCACCGGGCGAGCCTGGACTGGTCCTGGCTGTACTGGGGTCCGCGGCGCGAACTGCCGCTGGAATCGCGCCGGTCCCGGTCCCGCGGGGGCTGGTCCCCCACGGGGTACTCGGGCCGGGCCCGGAACCCCGAGGCCGACCGGGACATCGAGCACGAGGACGCCGTGCTGGACGCGGTGGGCGAGCACTGGCCGGTCGCCGGCGCGGGCGGGGCGCAGCACCTGGCCGGGATGGAGACGGCGCGGTTCGTGGAGAACGTGCTGCCGGTGCTGCAGGGCCTGGAGCACGTGAGCGTGACCGAGCACGGGTCCAGGCCGGACTACCGGGAACTGACCGACGACCCGCTGGTGCGCATCACCCAGGTCGAGTCCGGGCGGAAGAAGGACAACGACTGGTACGACCTCGGCTTCGAGATCACCATCGGCGGGGAGCTGTTCCCCTTCACCGAGGTGTTCACGGCCCTGGCGGAGGGGCAGAAGGCCCTGATGCTCAAGGACGGCACCTGGTTCCGCCTGGACCACCCCTCCTTCCAGAAGCTGCGCGACCTCATCAACGAGGCCGAGGTGATGGGGGACTGGAGCGCCGAGCGCCCGCGGATCTCCCGCTACGACGTGGCGCTGTGGGAGGAGTTCGAGGACCTCGCCCACGAGTCCGTGGCGGCCCGGGCCTGGCAGGAGACGGTGGGCGCGCTCAAGGACCTGGCCGAGATCCCCACGCCCGAGGTCCCCGAGGGCCTCGACGCCCGGTTGCGTCCCTATCAGCTCGAGGGCTTCGCGTGGCTGAGCTTCCTGTACGACCACGGACTCGGCGGCATCCTCGCCGACGACATGGGCCTGGGCAAGACCGTCCAGACCCTCGCCCTCATCGCCCGGGCGCGCGAGCGCGGCGCCCACAATCCCGGCGACCACCCCGGCGACCACCCCGGCCAACACGCCGCCGAGCCCCTGGCGGAACAACGAGCGCCGGACCACGGCGAGCCCGTGCCGCCCCCACAGGTGGCGCCCCCGTTCCTGGTGGTGGCGCCGTCCTCGGTGCTGTCCGTCTGGAAGGAGGAGGCCGAGCGCTTCGCGCCGGGCCTGGAGTTGCGGGTGCTGGACACCACCGCCGCCAAGCGCGGGACGACGGTGGCCGAGGAGGTGGCCGGGGCCGACGTCGTGGTCACCAGTTACACCCTGCTGCGGCTGGACTCGGGGCAGTACACCGCGCTGGACTGGGACGGGCTGGTGCTGGACGAGGCGCAGTTCGTGAAGAACCGTTCGGCCAAGGCCCACCAGGCGGCCCGGGACGTCCGGGCGCCCTTCCGGCTGGCGATCACCGGCACGCCGATGGAGAACTCACTGTCCGACCTGTGGGCCCTGCTGTCCCTGACGGCCACCGGGCTGTTCCCCTCGCACACGGTGTTCCGGCAGGAGTACACCAAGCCGATCGAGACGCCGGATCCCTCCGATGACGGCGCCCGGTTCGCCGCCGAGCGGATGGCGCGGCTGCGGCGCCGGATCCGGCCGTTCATGCTGCGGCGCACCAAGGAGCTCGTGGCCTCGGACCTGCCCCCGAAGCAGGAGCAGGTCAGCCACGTCGAACTGGTGCCCAAGCACCGCCGGCTCTACGACCAGGTGCTGCAGCGCGAACGCAAGAAGGTCCTGGGGCTGCTGCAGAACATGGACGAGAACCGCTTCGTGATCTTCCGGTCCCTGACCCTGCTGCGCATGCTGGCGCTGGACCCGGCGATCGTGGACGAGGAGTACGCCTCCGTGCCCTCCTCCAAGATGGAACAGCTGATGGAGAACCTGGAGGAGATCGTGGCCGAGGGGCACCGGGTGATCATCTTCAGCCAGTTCACCTCGTTCCTGTCCCGGGTGGGGGACCGGCTGGCCGACCGCGGCGTGGCCTTCGCCTACCTGGACGGCTCCACCCGCAACCGCTCCGAGGTGATCAGCCAGTTCAAGAAGGGCACCGCCCCGGCGTTCCTGATCAGCCTCAAGGCCGGTGGCTTCGGGCTGACCCTGACCGAGGCCGACTACGTGTTCCTGCTGGACCCCTGGTGGAACCCCGCCACCGAGGCCCAGGCCGTGGACCGCGCCCACCGGATCGGCCAGGAGCGCACCGTCATGGTGTACCGGATGGTGGCCGAGGGGACCATCGAGGAGAAGGTGCTGGCCCTGCAGCAGCGCAAGGCGGCCCTGTTCTCCTCCCTCACCGACGGGGACACCGCGTTCTCCAGCACCATCACCGCCGACGACGTCCGCGAGCTGTTCGCCCCGGACCGCGGCTGAGGGGACGCGCCCGGGCCGGCATCAGGGCCGCGCCCGGGCCGGGATCAGGGACGCGCCCGGGCCGGGATCAGGGACGCGCCCGGGTCGGGATCAGGGGCTGCGCCCGGGCCGGAGAGACTGGGCCGGGGACGCCGGATATTGTCCCGCGCGCCGGGCGGACCTACGGTGTTCGCACATCCGGAGTTCACCGAGGGCGCGCCAGGGCCGGACCGGGCCCGACGTCAGAGAGGGGCAGTGGTGATGGGAGAGGCAGTGAAGCCGGTCGTCGTCGGCGTGGACGGTTCGGAGACCTCCGTGGAGGCCCTGAAGGAGGCCGGGCGCATGGCCGCATTGCTGGGCGCCCCGCTGAAGGTGGTGACGGCCTGGCACTGGTCGGTCGTGGCCGCAGCGGTGCCCGCCCCGGATGCCCAGGACTTCCGCGGCCGGGCCCAGGAGGCCGTCGACCAGGCGATCACGGCGGCGTTCGGGGACGACGTGCCCGAGGGGCTGGAACGAGTGGTCCGGGAGGGGCCGCCGGCGCAGGTGCTGCGCGAACTGAGCAAGGACGCCTCCCTCGTCGTGGTGGGCAACCGGGGCCACGGGGGCTTCGCCGGCCTGCTCCTGGGCTCGGTCAGCTCCGCCGTGGCCGCCCACGCCCACTGCTCGGTGCTCATCACGCACAAGCACGGAGGGGACGGGGACCGCTGAGCGTCAGGGCATCCGCGTCGGCTGCGGCAGGCCCACGTGCCGGATGCCCACGCCGCGTCGGTACAACCGGTGCGCGGGAACCGGCACCACGGCCCGCCCGGGGTAGGCGGCCTCGAGGACCTGGTGCGCCCCCTCGTCGTGGGGATCGTCGAAGGACGGCACCACCACGGCCCCGTTGACCGGCAGGACGTTGACGTAGGACCAGGACACCTGGCCCCTGCCGTCGGACTCGGCCAGGGGAGCGGTGATGGCGGCGACGTTCAGGGGCCGGCCCCGGGCGTCGGTCTCGCCCTGCAGGATCTCCAGTGCCTGCAGGGACACCTCGTGGTCCGGGTGGGACGGATTCTCCTGCCAGTGCAGCAGCACCACGGTGGGGGAGGCGAACGCCACCACCTGGTCGATCTGCCCGCCCACCCCGTGCGGGCCGGCGTCGCGGGCCAGGCCGCGGGGCAGCCAGATGACCTTGCGGATGTCCGTGTACCGGGCGAACTCCGCCTCCACGTGCGCGCGGGACCACCCCGGGTTGCGCGCCGGGTCCAGGAGCACGGACTCGGAGGCGATCAGCGTCCCCTCGCCGTCGGTGATGAACGCACCACCCTCGTTGACCAGCAGGGACAGCTGACGCCGGGCGCCGGTCAGCTCGGCCAGCGTGCCCCCGGCCACGTCGTCCAGCCGGAACTCGACGCCCGGGCGGCGGCCGAAGCCGTTGAAGACCCAGTCGATCATGCCGATCCGGCGCTGACCGGTCTGTCCGTCCACGCCACCCACCGTGAAGGTCGGGCCGGACAGCCGCAGGAACGGGTTGTCCATGGACAGCGGGACCACCGGGATCAGGGGGTCCACGTAGGTGTGCACGATCTGCCGGTCGGCGGGGTCCACCAGCAGGGTGACCGGCTCGTAGTCCATCACCGCGTGCGCGACCCGGGCCCAGGCACGGCGGGCCCCGGAGACCTCCCACGAGCTGGTGCCCATCCGCGAGTAGTCCCGGGGGAAGGCGAGCCACAACCGTTCCTGGGGTTCGGTGTCCGCCGGCAGGTGCCAGGTGTCCTCCGTGGTGCCGGTCAGCAACGTGCCGGAGCCGGGGGATTCCGCCGCCGGAGTCCGCACCCCGGAGGGTGATGACCGCGGGAGGCCCGTGGACGGAACCGGTGTCCCCGAGGAGGCCTCCCGGCCCGATGACGTCCGGGGCTGCTCGTCCATGGATCCCCTCTCATCAGGTCGTTCACGGGATACGCCGGCGACGACGGCCGCCGGCGGGCCCCGTGCGGCCGGCACCTCCCATGCTATGCGAGCGTGCGATGCGCTTCACACAGAGCCGGTCCGGGACGCCGTCCCCAGGCCGAGGTCGCCGGCCGCCTCCTCCAGGACGGAGCGGACGGCGACGACGGCGGGAGACCCGGCGGTGGAGGACCGGGTGGAGGTGAAGACGGTGCGCATCGGCCGGCCGTCGAGGGGAATCCGCCGCAACCGGACCCGGG
Source organism: Citricoccus sp. (assembly GCF_035445025.1). Classification (NCBI taxonomy): domain Bacteria; kingdom Bacillati; phylum Actinomycetota; class Actinomycetes; order Micrococcales; family Micrococcaceae; genus Citricoccus; species Citricoccus sp. Next base: position 14,653 of record NZ_DAOMPX010000008.1, read on the forward strand.
AGCCCACCAGAATCAGACCCGGCAGCAGGGCCACCGCGTTCCCGGACTCCACCAGGGCCAGGTGCGACTGCAGGTCGGAGGACACGTAGCGCACGTCCGGTTCGTGGCCGGCCGAGCGGCACACCTGTTCGGCCCAGTGCCGGGTGGCCGTGCCGCGGGGTTCCATCACCCACGGCAGGGGCCGGTGCGCGAGCAGCGCCTGCAGCACGGCACCGGGCGTCGGCCGTCGCCCGTCCGGCGCGGTCCCCGGCGCTGCGCGCGGTTCGGCTCCCCGCCCTGTGTCTGATGCGGTCCCCGGTTCAGCAGCGCGCACCACGTTCCCCGGCTCCACGTCCACCTCGGTCCCCGGCCCGGCGTCCAGCCGATCGACGTCCAGCGACGAGGGAACGGCCAGCTGCAGTTCGTCGCGCAGCAGCGGACGGCGGTCCAGGCCCGGCCAGTGCGGGGCGGAGTGCCCGGGGTACTGCTCGGCGACGACCACGTCGAAGTCCCGCGCCCAGGTCTCGTGCAGCGCGGTCTCGGGCTCGTACTGGACCACCTCGAGCCGCAGCCCCGGGTGCCGGGTGCGCAGCAGGGTCAGCGCCGGTGGCAACAGGGTCAGGGCGGCGGACTGGAACACGGCGAGGGTGACCCGGCCGGTGACCTCCTCGCCCGTGGAGACCAGGGCGGCCTCGGCCTGCTCGAGGGCGTCGAGGATCGGGTCGGTGCGCTCCACCAGGGCCAGGGCCGCCTCCGTGAGCTGCACCGTGCGACCGGCCCGGCGCAGCAGGACCGTCTTTGTCTCCCGCTCCAGCAGCGCCAGCTGTTCCGACACGGAGGACGGCGCCAGGTTCATGGCCCGCGCCACGGCGGTCATGGTCCCCCGGATGGACAGTTCCCGCAGCAGCACCAGGCGTCGGACGTCCAGCACGATGCCCTCCCGTCAGTTCGGCTGATCCGAAGGGTACCCTGCGGAAACGTTCGCTGGTGGTGCAGGATGTGACGGAGAACAATATCGGTATGAGCATCCACGTCTCCCACCCGGTGGTCCCCGATCCCGCGCCGCTCAAGGCCCTGGCCCCGGCCGCCGTCGAGCAGGTCCGCACCTGGCTGCGCGAGGCCCGGAACCACCCGACCACCTTCTCCGCCCGGCAGCTGGCCGGCGTGCTGAAGGACCCGGACGGACTGGACTTCACGGTCGGGTTCGTGGACCGCGTGGTGCGGCCGGAGGACCCGGCCATCGCCGCCGAGGCACTGCGGGACCTGGCCCCGCGCACCCCCGGCTTCCTGCCCTGGCCCATGCGGGCGGCGATGGGCGCCGGGGGCCGGGTGGCCCCGGTGGTGCCGCAGCTGGCCGTTCCCGCGGCCCGGACGGTGCTGCGCGAGCTCGTCTCCCACCTGATCGTGGACGCCACCGAGGACCGTCTCGGCCCGGCCATCCGGAAGCTGAGGACCCCCGGCACCCGGCTGAACATCAACCTGCTCGGCGAGGCCATCCTCGGACGGGGCGAGGCCGCCAGACGCATGGCCGGGATCCGCACGCTCATCGAGCGCGACGACGTCGACTACGTCTCCGTCAAGGTCTCCGCCGCCACCGCCCCGCACAGCCCCTGGGCGTTCGAGGAGGCCGTCGCCGAGGTCACCGAGTCCCTGCTGCCGCTCTACGAGCTGGCCGCCTCCCAGGCCGGCACCCCCGCCGGGTCCACGTTCATCAACCTGGACATGGAGGAGTACCACGACCTCGACATGACACTGGCCGTGTTCATGGGCCTGATGGACACCCCGCAGCTGCGCACCCTGGAGGCCGGGATCGTGCTGCAGGCCTACCTGCCCGACGCCCTGGACGCCATGATCCGGCTGCAGGAGTGGTCCGCACGGCGCGTGGCCGAGGGGGGCGCCCCCATCAAGGTCCGCGTGGTCAAGGGCGCCAACCTGCCGATGGAGCACGTCCAGGCCTCGCTGACCGGCTGGCCCGCGGCGACCTGCGCGTCCAAGCAGGACACCGACACCAACTACAAGCGCGTGCTCAACTACGCCCTGACGGAGGAGCGTACGCGCCACGTGCGGATCGGGGTGGCCGGGCACAACCTCTTCGACATCGCCCTGGCCTGGCTGCTGGTGCAGGAGCGCGGGCTCAGCACCGAGCAGGTGGGAGACCGCCGCCCGGACGTCGAGTTCGAGATGCTGCTGGGCATGGCCACCGGGCAGGCCGAGGCGGTGAAGAAGGACGTCGGCTCGCTGCTGCTCTACACCCCCGTGGTGCACCCGCACGAGTTCGACGTCGCGATCGCCTACCTCATCCGCCGCCTCGAGGAGGGCGCCAGCCAGGAGAACTTCATGTCCGCCGTCTTCGAGCTCGACTCCGACCCGGAGCTGTTCGCCCGCGAGGAGGCGCGGTTCCTCGCGTCCGTGGCGGGCCTGGACACCGCCATCCCGACGCCGAACCGCACCCAGGACCGCTCGGCGGCGGATCCCGAGGTGGCCCGGGGGGCGGTCCCCCAGCCGGTGGACGGCTTCGCCAACGCCCCGGACACCGACCCCTCGCTGGCGGCGAACCGGGACTGGGCGCGCCGCATCATCCGGGCCATCCCCGGCTCGCAGCTTGGGGTCGCGGAGGTGGCCGGCGCTCGGGCGCGCAACTCCGGTGAGGTGCGGGCCGCCGTCGGGAGGGCCGTGGACGCGGGGCAGGCGTGGCGCACCCTGACCGGGACCCAGCGCGAGAGCGTGCTGAACGCCGTGGCCGACGCGCTCGAGGCGCGGCGCGCCGAGCTCCTCGAGGTGGCCGCCGCCGAGACCGGCAAGACCCTGGACCAGGGCGATCCCGAGGTCTCCGAGGCCGTGGACTTCGCCCGCTACTACGGCCGGCTGGCCCGTGGACTGGACGAGGTGGAGGGCGCCCGGTACGTGTCCCCGAGGCTCGTGCTGGTCATCCCGCCGTGGAACTTCCCCGTGGCCATCCCCACCGGCGGCGTGCTCGCCGGACTGGCGGCCGGGGCACCCGTGGTGTTCAAGCCCGCCTCGCAGTCCGCGCGGACGGGGGCGGTGGCCCATGCCGCCATCGTCGAGGGGCTGCGCGCCGGACTGGCCGGCCTCGGTGCGGGCCCGGGGCGCGAGGTCTGGAACGAGCAGGAGGCGGCCGCCGTCGCCGCCGACCTAGTCACCCTCGTGACGATCGACGCCGAGGACGAGGCCGTCGTCGGGAAGGAACTCATCACCCACCCGGACGTGGAACGCGTCATCCTCACCGGCAGTCACGACACCGCCCGGCTGTTCCGGTCCTTCCGGCCCGACCTGCCCCTGCTGGCGGAGACCTCCGGGAAGAACGCGATCATCGTGACGCCCTCGGCCGACCTCGACCTGGCCGCGAAGGACGTGGTCAACTCCGCGTTCGGGCATGCGGGGCAGAAGTGCTCGGCGTCCTCCCTGGTGATCCTGGTCGGCTCCGTGGCCACGTCGAAGCGGTTCCACCGCCAGGTGCTGGACGCCGCCTCGTCCCTGACCGTCGGTTACCCGGAGGACCCGCGCTCCCAGATGGGACCGGTGATCGAGGCGCCCGGGGAGAAGCTCGAGCGCGGGCTGACCCGGCTGGGCCCGGGGGAGCGGTGGGCGCTGCAGCCGCGGCCGCTGGACGCCAGCGGGCGGCTGTGGAGCCCCGGCATCCGCTCGGGCGTGCAGCCCGGGGCCGACGCGCACCTGACCGAGTACTTCGGACCCGTGCTGGGCGTGATGACCGCGGCGACCCTGGAGGACGCCGTGGAGCTGGTCAATGCCGTGGACTACGGCCTCACCAGCGGCCTGCACTCCCTGGACGACGAGGAGATCGGGTACTGGCTCGAGCACGTCCACGCCGGCAACCTCTACGTCAACCGGGGAATCACCGGGGCGATCGTGCGCCGCCAGCCCTTCGGCGGGTGGAAGCGTTCCTCCGTGGGCGCCGGGACGAAGGCCGGAGGCCCGCACTACCTGCACGGACTCGGCGGCTGGGAGGACGTGCCGGACG